>JANMMH010000033.1:0-10507 GCA_031373055.1 Rubrivivax sp.
CGCCAGCACGATGACCAGCGCGAAGAGCGAGAGCGACAAGCCCATCACCAGTGCAGTGGTCAGGTTGGGAATCAGGCTGGGCCGACCGCCGGTGCTGTCGGCGCGCAGTTGCAAGGCGCGCCCGGGCAGGTCAACCACGCGATCGGCCATGTACACCGAGGCGCCGCGACCACTGCCCGAACGCGCGAGCCTGGCGCCGTCACTTTCGACGAACGAGAGCTCCCAGCGCCCACGTTGCGCCACCGGCAAGGCCGCTTCGAGCAGGCCGGCCAAACCAAAAGTGCCCACGAGGTAGCCGCCTTCGTTGCGCTCGTTGCCAGCAGACACACACAGGTCGATGACTTCGAGGCCGGCGCCACCACGCAGGGGCACGAAGTACGAGCGCGAAAACACCGGCGCGGTGATGCGCCGCGCCAGTGAGCAGGCGAGCTCGGCCTCGACGTCTAGATTGGCACGTGACATCTGCGCAAACAGCGCTGGCGTCGTCGGCAATGCAGCCACGTCGACGACGACGCGCTGGCTGTCGCGCCGCTCCAGACGCAGCAGCGTGGGTTGGCGCTGCAGGAGCGCCAGCGCGTCACGCTGCCAGGCCTGGGGCGAGGTCGTTGGCTCCGCCAGGCCCTGCAGCGCTTGCAAGGCCTGGAGCAAGCCGTAGCGCACTTCGGCTGCCGCTTCCATGGCCGCGGTCTCGGCGGCCTCCTGCAGGCGCGATGACTCATGGCTGATGGTCAGCACCAGCAACAAAGTCTGCGCCACCAGCAACAGCATCACCAGTGCCGCCCACAGCAAGGCGCGGCGCAGGCGGCGCCGGGGCGGCGGGGTCGGCAATGGCGCAAGCGGTGTGGCCGGGTTCATCGATGCAGTATTTGGGTCGCGCAGCTCAGGGCAGCTAAGCAGTTTCGCGCATCGGCGCGCGGACAGTTCGGCGCACAATGCGCGCCGCCGTCGCTTGCTTGCTTTTCTACGAAGAGCGCGACCCCCAAGGAGACCGTGTGACGACATCTGACAGCCGCAGCGCCGAACTCAAGCGCGCCGCACTTGAGTACCACGAGTTCCCAACGCCGGGCAAGGTGGCCATCGCCGCCACCAAGCAAATGCTTAACCAGCACGACCTGGCGCTGGCCTACTCACCCGGCGTGGCCGCCGCCTGCGAAGAGATCGTGGCCGACCCGGCCAACGCCTGGCGCTACACCGCGCGCGGCAACCTCGTGGCCGTCGTCACCAACGGCACGGCGGTGCTGGGCCTGGGCAACATCGGTCCGCTGGCGGCCAAGCCGGTGATGGAGGGCAAGGCCGTGCTCTTCAAGAAGTTCGCCGGCATCGACGTCTACGACATCGAAGTTGCCGAGAACGATCTCGACAAGCTGGTCGACGTCATCGCGGCACTTGAGCCGACCTTCGGCGGCATCAACCTCGAAGACATCAAAGCGCCCGACTGTTTTTACGTCGAACGCAAGCTGCGTGAGCGGCTGAAGATTCCCGTCTTCCACGACGACCAGCACGGCACGGCCATCGTCGTCGGCGCGGGCTTGCTAAACGCGCTCAAAGTCGTGGGCAAACCGATCGACCAGGTCAAGCTCGTGACCTCGGGCGCGGGTGCCGCAGCGCTGGCCTGCCTGGGCCTCTTGCTCAAGCTCGGTGTGCGACGCGAAAACATCTGGGTCACCGACCTTGCGGGCGTGGTCTATGCGGGCCGCAAAGAGCTGATGGACCCCGACAAGGCTGCCTTCGCGCAGCCCACCGCGCTGCGTACGCTGGCAGAGGTCATGGCGGGGGCCGACATCTTCTTGGGCCTCTCAGCCGGCGGCGTGCTCAAGCCCGAGATGGTGGCCAGCATGGCGAAGGCACCGATCATCTTTGCGTTGGCCAACCCCACGCCGGAAATCATGCCCGAGCAGGTGAAGGCCGTGCGCAGCGACGCCATCATGGCCACCGGGCGCACCGACTACCCGAACCAGGTCAACAACGTCCTGTGCTTCCCCTACATCTTCCGCGGCGCGCTCGATTCGGGTGCGACGACCATCACCGACGAGATGGAAATCGCGGCCGTGCGGGCCATCGCCGAGCTGGCGCAGGCTGAGCAGAGTGAAGTGGTGGCCGCCGCCTACGCTGGTGCCAACCTCAGCTTCGGGCCTGAGTACCTGATCCCCAAGCCCTTCGACCCACGCTTGATGACGATGATCGCGCCAGCCGTGGCGCAAGCCGCGTTCGACTCTGGCGTGGCGGCGCGCCCGGTGAAGGACATGGCCGCCTACCGCGACAAGCTGCAAACCTTCGTCTACGCCTCGGGCCAGACAATGCGGCCCATCTTCAACCTGGCCAAGCGCGCTGAGCGCAAACGCGTGGCGTTCGCAGAAGGTGAAGATGAGCGCGTGCTGCGCGCGGTGCAGGTGGTGGTCGACGAAGGCCTGGCGCGGCCGACCTTGATCGGGCGCCCGTTGATCATCGCCAAGCGCATCGAGGCTTTCGGCCTGCGCCTGAAGGAGGAGCTTGACTACGACATCGTCAACGTCGAGCAAGACGATCGCTACCGCGACTTCTGGATGACCTACCACCGCATGACCGAGCGCAAGGGCGTGACGGTGCACCTGGCCAAGATCGAGATGCGCCGCCGGCTCACGCTCATCGGCGCGATGCTGCTGCACAAGGGTGAGGTCGACGGCATGTTGTGCGGCACCTGGGGCACCACGGCCAACCACTTGCTCTACATCGACCAGGTCATCGGCAAGCGCGCCGGTGGCAGCCCCAGCACAGCGCAAGACGTTCGCGTCTATGCCTGCATGAACGGCTTGATGCTGCCTGGCCGCCAGGTCTTCTTGGTCGATACCCACGTCAACGCCGACCCGACCGCTGCTGAGCTGTGTGAGATCACGGTCATGGCGGCTGAAGAGATGCGCCGCTTTGGCATCACGCCCAAAGCTGCGTTGCTCAGCCACTCGAACTTTGGCAGCAGCGACACGCCCGCGTCGCTGAAGATGCGCGCCACCCTGGCGCTTCTGCGTGAGCAGGCGCCTTGGCTCGAGGTCGACGGCGAGATGCACGGCGACGTCGCGCTGGACGGCGCCTTGCGTAAGGCCTCGATGCCCCACAGCACGCTCGTGGGCGACGCCAACCTGTTGGTGCTGCCCAATATCGACGCCGCCAACATTGCCTACAACCTGCTGAAGACGGCCGCAGGCGGCGGCATTGCCATCGGCCCGGTGCTGCTGGGCGCGGCGAAACCCGTGCATGTGCTCACTTCGAGTGCCACCGTTCGACGCATCGTCAACATGACAGCGCTAACCGTGGCCGACGCCAACGCCGCGAGGTAACCCCCGCAGATCGGCGTTGACGGGCGCCATTCCCAATTTCGTGGCGCTCTTGCGGATGTGAGCGCACGCTGATATCCCTCATGCCGTGCCGCACACTTGTGCGGCGGCTTGAGTTTTTGGGGGGTTTCCGCTAACATTCGGGATTGATTTTTCAGGGTAAACCCGTGTTTTTCTCCGCCCACGCGGCCGTCCGCGTCACTTGCAGCAACACTTCCGGCCTCAAGTTTTGGCAGCAGTTGTGCCGGCTGACGGTCGCAAAACTGACATTTTTTGTCACAGCGCTGACCATGGTCGTGGGTGCAGGGGTCACGCCGTCGGCGTTCGCGCGATCGACAAACCCCGACGTGGCAGAGGCCGTGTCGTTGGCCAGCCTGCCCCGCGAGGCGCAAGAGACCCAGCGGCTGATTCTCTCCGGCGGGCCGTTTCGCTTTTCCAAAGACGGCAGCGTATTCGGCAACCGCGAGCGCATCCTGCCCCAGCGCAAGCGCGGGCATTATCGCGAGTACACCGTGGTCACACCGGGTTCGCGCGACCGCGGCGCCCGACGCATCGTGTGTGGGGGCGAACAAAAAACCGCCCCCGAAGCTTGTTATTACACCGCCGACCACTACAACAGTTTCCGACGGATCGAGCGGTGATCCCGTTTTTGGTGTTCCACGTTTTTTAATTTAATGAAGGAGGCAAGCGACCATGCAGTTGCAGACCATCCGCCCCAACATCGTGCAGTCGATTCGGGCCTATCGGGTTGAAGACCTGATGCAAGCCGCGAACTCGGCGGGCCAGCACTTTTTATACGCCAGCCTGGCCGACGCGCAGTCCAAGCAAGACGTGCTCGAAGGCATTGCGGGGGCGTTCACCTTCCCCACGCACTTTGGCAAAAACCTCGACGCGCTCTACGACTGCATGACCGACCTCGTGCACAAGTCGGGCGCGCAGCCTGGTTTTGTCGTCGTGCTCGAACAGCTGCCCGACAACCCGCGGTTTGACCGTGAGGCGCGCGAACAGCTGCTGGACGTCTTCCGAGACGCGGCCGACTTCTGGTCGGAACGACGAATACCGTTCAGGTGCTTCTATTCTTTTCAGTAGCCCGCTCCCAAGATACAGGGTCATGGGAGCGGGCTACGGAAACGGCCCCCACGAGCGCACCAGTCAAACCGGCAACCAAGGTTGCCATCAGCAAGACCGGCGGCAATCCAAACTTCGGCATGAACATGCCAATGATGAGCAGCGCCTTCGATACGTCGATGTGGCTTAACGCGGCTTAAGCGCGCGTTCAAGCAATAAGGCCGGCAGCGTGCAAACGCCGCCGGCTTTTTTCATGGCCCGGTGCAAGCGCGTGCCAGCGCCAGGTACTCCGCCACAGGCACCTCTTCGGCACGGCGTTGCACGTCAAACGCATGCGGCGCGGCGCGCGCGTCGAGCCAGCGCCCCAACGTGTGGCGCAAGAGCTTGCGCCGCTGCGAAAACGCCACGGTGACGATCTCCGACAGCAGCGCCTGCGGCACCGTCTCCGTGCCGTTCAGCGGCAGCATGCGCACCACCGCCGAGTCCACACGCGGCGGCGGGTCGAAAGCCTCGGGCGGCACGTCCACCACCGACTCGATGGCGTAGCGCCACTGCAGCATCACGCTCAGGCGCCCGTAGTCTTTGTTGCCCGGCGCGGCCGCCATGCGCTGCACGACTTCCTTTTGCAGCATGAAGTGCTGGTCGGCCACGTGCTCGGCCGCCGCCAGCAGGTGAAAGAGGATGGGCGTGGAAATGTTGTAAGGCAGGTTGCCGATGACGCGCAGCTTGGCACCCAGGCTTTGCGCTAGGGCCACGAAGTCGACCTTCAGCACGTCGGCTTCGATCACCTGCATGAGCGGCTGGCGGCGCAGTCGTGCGGCCAGGTCGCGGTCGAGCTCGATCACCGTCAAGGCGCCGGCGCGTGCCACCACGGGGTGCGTCATCGCGCCCAGGCCCGGGCCGATCTCCACCAGTGCCTGCCCGGGCCGCGGGTCGATGGCACGCACGATGGCGTCGATGACGCCGACGTCGACAAGAAAGTGCTGGCCGAAGCGCTTGCGCGCGATGTGCGCCACAGGGAAGGTGAAGCCGGAGCAGCGGCGCCTACAGCGGCGGCTCGCGCATCTCGATGTAAGCCTTGGCGCGCAGGTCTTTGGCCCATTCGAGGTAGGCCTCTTCGAACTTCTGCTCGCGCAGTACGTTGCGCGCTTGTTCGCGCAGTTGTTTGGTTTCCAGCGCCACGTCGCGCCGCTCCATGACCTGGATCAGGTGCACGCCAAAACGCGACACCACCGGCGGCGTGATGCCGCCCGGCGTGAGCTTGTTCATCGCCTCTTCGAACTCGGGCACGAACTGCCCCGGTGCCGCCCAGCCAAGCTCACCGCCGCTGGTGGCCGAGCCGTCTTCCGAGTGCTGACGCGCCAGGTCTTCAAAGCTCGCGGTCTTGGCCTCGATCTGACGTTTGAATTCCGCCAGGCGCCGCGAGGCGACCTCGGCACTCAAGCGCTCCGAGGTGCGCAGCAGGATGTGCCGCGCGCGCGTCTGCGTGATGCGCAACGCTGCGCCCTCACGCCGCTCAAGCAGCTTGAGCACGTGAAAGCCGGCGCCGCTGCGCACCAGCGCTGGGGCCACCTCGCCGGGCTTGAGCGCGCGCGTGGCTTCGATGAAGAGATCGGGCAGGCGTGACGCCGGCCGCGCGCCGATCTCACCGCCCTTTTGGCCGTTGCCGTCTTCCGACAGCTCGCCCGCCACGCGCTCGAATGCCTCACCGCCACGCACACGTGCTAACGCGCTTTCAGCACGTGCGCGCCGCGCTTGCACCGTGGCTTCGCTGGCGCCGTCGGCAACCGTGACGAGAATCTGCGCGAGGTTGATCTCGGCGTCGGCCTGCGCCTCGGTGCGCTGTTTGTCGACGAGACGATCGACCTCGCCGTCGGTGATGCGGATGCGCGGATAGACCTCGCGCTCGCGCACGCGCTCGACCAGCATTTGGTCGCGCAGGTTGGCGCGAAAGCGGCCGTAGTCGATGCCGTCGTCACGCAAGCGGCTGCGCAACTGAGTCAGCGTGATCTGGTTTTGCGCGGCGACGTTTTGCACCGCGCGGTCGACCTCGGGCTCGTCGATCTTCAGCCCCGCCTCACGTGCGTAGGTGATGATGACGCGCTCTTCGATCAAGGCGTCGGTGACCTGGCGGCGCAGCTCAAGCTCGGGTGGCAGGCCCTGGGGCGCGCGCTGCGAGGCCTCACGCGCGCGCTCGATGCGCTGGTCAATCTCGCCGGCCGTGACCAGCTCCTGATTCACGACGACAACGATGTAGTCGCCGTTGCGCACGGCAGTGCGCCCTTGCGCAAACGCTGTGGCCAAGCTGCCTGCGAACAGGCAGGCGGTGGCGACGAGGCGCCAGGATGAGATCGAATCAGTCATAGGTCGGTACGTCCGGGGGTGGCCGGCCTTCTTCTCGCAGCAAACGGTAACCGGGAACATTGTCCTTCAACACCTTCAGCGGGTTCGCACCCAGCCGCGACAGGCCGATGAGTTCGAGCTGGATCAGCAGTCGCGTGGTCGCTTCACTGCGGCCGGTGGACAGCCGCTCGGCCACGATGCGGCCGATCCAGCAGCCGGCGTCGTACTCCACGCCAAGCACGGCGTCGGTGATGCGCTTTTCCTGCACGCTGTAGTTGACGCGGCCCACGCTGTACCAAGCGCCGCCGCAGCCGTTGCCGGCAACGTTGCCGCGCAGTCGGTTCTCGATCGCCGGCGCCGCAGTGCTGGGCGACGAGAGTTGCAGCGGCCACTGCCAACCCATCTCAATCTGCTCGCTCTGACCGCGTGTCAAACGGTAGGTGGCGCTGACCGTGCGGAATTCGCCCGGCGCATAACGCGCCGTCACCACGGCGCGCTTGATGCGTGCGATGTCGCTGCCGTACTGCAAGGCGGTGTCCAGCGCCCAGTTCGGAATGACCGAGGTGCCACCGAGCAAGAGCAGGTCAGAGAAGCGCTGCGTCAGCGCCACGCTGTCGCCGGTGACGCGCTGCGTGCGCAGCAAATAGCGCTGCACGACACCCAGGCGCAAGGCCTCGACGCCGCTGGTGTTGTCGAGCAGCCGGCTCGTGACGCCGGCGGTGATTTGGTGCGAGTCTGAGACGCGGTCGATGCCTGTGAATGCGTTGTCCGCAAAGATCGAGCTGGCATTGAAGTCGCGCTCGGCGGCGTCGAAGTTGGGCAGCGTGCTTTGCGCGCGGTAGGGCGTGTTGACGTAGTGCAGCCGCGGCTCCAGCGTCTGGCGCAGCGCGCGGCCGAAGGCGGAGGTCTCGCGTTCGAGCTCCAGGCCGGTGTCCAGGCTCAGGCTCGGGATGACGCGTGAGGCGCTCTTGCGGCCGTCAAGCATGGCCGTGTCGGTGCGGTAGCTGGCCATGTTCAGCGCCAGGCGCGGCACCACCCACCAACCGGGCTCACGCCAGGGCCGGCTGAGGTTGGCCAGCAGGTGCACACGCGAGCCTTCGCTGCGCACATCGCTCAGGCTGGCGCGTGCTGGCAAGGTGAACTGGTTGAACTCACTCTCAGCCGCCCACACCAGGCCGTTGCCGAGCCGCCCGCTGCCACGCGCGCCGATCTGCGGGCTGCGCTGGTAGGGGCTGAGCACGAGATCGGTGCTGCCTTGCAGCACCTGCCAATGCTGCGTGCGTGCATAGGCCAGGCCTTCGCCGTCAGGCACGTTGAGCTCGTATTCGGCAGCCAGGCGCGTGGGCAGCAGGCGTGGCGTGAAGCCACGTTGGGCGTTGGGGAAGTCGCGCCACCAGCCGTCGTCAGAGACACGCTGCACGTCGGCCTGGTAGCGAAACTTGCTCGCCAACTCACCCTGGTGCTGCCAGCTCAGCGCATGGCGCTCGCGCTTCAGCACCGTGTCGTTGGGCAGCAGGTCAAGGTTCAGATTGCCGTTGAAGGCGGGTTCGAGATAGCGGAATTCCCCCACCACGCCCGCGCCGCGCCGCGTGATCAAACGCGGCGTGAGGGTGGCGTCGCGGTTGGGCGCTATGTTCCAGTAGTAGGGCACCGAGACTTCAAGCCCGCTGCGACTGTCGATGTTGAAGCTGGGCGGCAGCCAACCCGACTTGCGCGCGTCGGTGAGCGGAAAGCTGAGCACAGGCAAGGCCAGGATCGGCACGCCCAGAAAGCGCAGCACGGCGCCTTCGGCGATGCCTTCGTTGGCGTCGAAGTCGATACGCACGCGCTCAGTGTGCAGCACCCACGCCGGGTCGCCCGAGCCGTCGCGCGGGCAACTGGTGTAGATCGCCTGCGTCGCGACCGAACGCGAGCTGTCGATGAAGTCGACGCGCTCGGCGCGGCCGCCCGACTGCAAGCGCAAGAATTCGTACTCGGGCTTCAGAAAGAAGCCTTCAAAACGCTGCACGCGCAGCTGCAATTCGGGGCCGGAATAGATCGCGCCATCGCGGCGCACACGCACATGGCCGGTGGCGCGCGCGAGGTCTTCACTGGCGTCGTAGCTGAGCTTGTCGGCGCGAATCACCAGCGCGCCACGGCGGAACTCAACGTCGCCCTCGGCCACCGCCTCAACGTCCGGGCGCCCAGTGAGTGAATTCGCGCGCAGCACGATGGGCAGGCGCTGCGCAGCGTCGCCACCGGGCGGGGGTGCCAGGTCGCGGCTGGACTGGACGGCGTCGGCGGCGTACGCTGCCGGCGCGCAAGCCAGCATGCCGCTGCATAGCGCAAACGCCGCCGTCGCCACGGCGCGCAGCGCCCAGGTTGAGGGTGACGGCAAGGCGCGCGGCGCGCGGCTCAGGGGCACGCCGTGATCACCTGCGCCACCGCCGCCGTGAGCCGCTTGCCGTAGGGCACGTGCAGGAATTCGTTGGGGCCATGCGCGTTGCTCTTGGGCCCGAGCACGCCGCAGACCATCATCTGCGCGGCCGGGAAGCTCTTTTGCAGCATGCTCATGAGCGGGATCGTGCCGCCTTGGCCGATGTAGCCCAAAGGCGCGCCGAAGTGCGCCATCGACGCGGTGTTCAGGGCACCTTCTAGCCACGGTGCCAGCTCGGGCGCATTCCAGCCGGTGGCGCCCAGTGCGCCGGCGCGGCCATCGGGGTGGAAGGTCACACGTGCGTTGTAGGGCGCGTTGTCTTCGAGCAGGGTCTTGAGCTTCAAGCTCGCCTCGTTGCCGTCGACCAGCGGCGGCAGGCGCAGGCTGAGCTTGAAGGCGGTGTAGGGGCGCAGCACATTGCCGGCGTTGCCAAGGTCGGGGAAGCCATCGACACCGGTGACGCTGAGCGTGGGCTGCCAGGTGCGCTTGATCAGCGCCTGCACCGGGTCGGTTGTGGTCGGCAGCGTGGCGCCGCCGTCCATGCCGCAAGACCACGGGAAACGCTTCCAGACCTCGTCTTTGAGGATGGCCGCCGTGGCCTGCGCTTGCGCCAATCGCGAGGCCGGCATCTCGCAATGAAAGCTCTCGGGCAGCAAGTGCCCCGTCTTGCTGTCTTCGAGCCTGTCGAGCACCTGGCGCATGATGCGGAAGGTCGACGGCACCAGGCCGCTGGCGTCACCCGAGTGCACGCCTTCGGTCAACACCTCGACCTTCAACACGCCGCTGACCATGCCGCGTAAGCTGGTCGTTAGCCAGAGCTGGTCATAGTTGCCGGCACCCGAGTCCAGGCACACCACCAGGCCGACCTGCCCCAGTCGCGCTCGCAAGGCTTCAATATAGACCGGCAGGTCAGACGAGCCGCTTTCTTCACAGCTCTCGATCACGCCCACACAGCGCGGGTGCGGCAGGCCTTGCGCGTGCAGCGCTTCCAGCGCGGTGATGGCGGCATAGATGGCGTAGCCATCGTCGGCGCCGCCGCGGCCGTAGAGCATGCCGTTCTCGAACTTCGGCGTCCAGGGCCCGAGGTCTTTGCGCCAGCCGCTGAATTCGGGCTGTTTGTCGAGGTGGCCGTAGAGCAGCACGGTGTCCGCGCTTTCGCTGCCGCTGGCCGGCCACTCGAAAAAGATCAGCGGCGTGCGGCCTTCCAGGCGCACGAGCTCGAGCTTCAAGTCAGGCAGCTTGCGCGACTCGACCCAGGCCGCCGCGTCGCGCACCACGCGGTCAAGAAAACCATGGCGCGACCAGTCGGCGTCGAACATGGGGCTCTTGGCCGGCACGGCGATGTACTCGGTGAGCGCGGGCACGATGCGCT
>JANMMH010000052.1:0-3915 GCA_031373055.1 Rubrivivax sp.
GATGGTGAATTCAACCCCGCTGCCTAGCTTGTGCCGTCGCAGCCCGGCGCTCCCGGTGCTTTGTTTGTTAGCCGCCCTGTGTGCCAGCTTGACCGCAGGCTGTGGGGGCAAGTCAGACGCTGGCGCCGCCGGGGCCGCATCGGCCGCAGCCAGTGGCGCTGCGCCGGCCGCCCCGGCTGCTGCGTCCGGCCCCAGCACGGCCGCGTCGGGCCCGCCGGTCAGCGTGGCCAGTGTGCCGGCCGTCAAGCATGACGTGCCCATCACGCTGGAGGCCACCGGCACGGTGGTGCCGGCCTCGACGGTCGACGTGCGGCCGCAGGCCACCTCGCTCATCACCAAGGTGCACATCCGCGAAGGCCAGTTCGTGCGCGTGGGTGAACTGCTGATGACGCTGGACACACGCGCCGACGAAGCTAACGTCGCACGTGTACGGGCCCAGATGGCGCGCAACGAAGCGGCACTTGCCGACGCGCAACGCCAGCTCGCCCGCAGCCGCGAGCTGCTGGCACAGAGCTTCGTCTCGCAAGGCGCGGTGGACGCGGCGCAGACGGCAGTGGAGTCACAAACCGCCGCCGTCGCCGCCGACCGCGCGGCCCTGGACTCGGCGCGTCTGGCACTGTCGTACATGCGCGTCACCGCCCCCGGCGCCGGCCGTGTCGGCGCCATCAACGTCTTTCCCGGCAGCTCGGTGCAGGCCAACCAGACCACGCTGGTGAGCATCACCCAGCTTGACCCGATCAACGTCGCCTTCAACCTGCCCCAGCGCAACCTGGGGGACGCGCTGGCGGCGCTGCAAGATGGCGGCGGGGTGGTCACCGCCGTGCTGCCTGAGAAGGGCGGCAGTTTTGACGGCCGCTTGCAGTTCGTCGACAACGCGGTCGACGCCGCCTCGGGCACGGTGAAGGTCAAGGCGCAGTTCAGCAACAAGGAGCAAAAGCTCTGGCCGGGCGCCTTCATCAACGTGCGCATGGTCGTGCGCACTTTGAAAGACGCCATCGTGGTGCCGCAGGCCGCGATCATCCAGAACCAGCGCGGCACCATCGTGTTTGTCGTTGACAAGGAGTCGAAGACGGTGTCGGTGCGCCCGGTGCAGCTGGTGGTGGCGCAGGGTGACGACGCCGTCGTCACCGGCCTGCGCGCCGGTGAACGTGTGGTGCTGGACGGCAAACAAAACGTGCGCCCGGGCAGCACAGTGGTCGAGCGCCCACGCGAGAGCGGTGGCTCGGGTGGCCCCGGCGGGGCACGCGGCGGCCGCGAGGGCCGCGCGGGTGTCGGCGCGGGTGGTGGCCCAGGCGCGGGCCCAAGCGGCGCCGCCAGCGGTGGTGGTGGAAATCGTGGTGGCGCCGGCGCCGCTTCAGGAGTGCAGCCGTGAACCTGTCCGAACTTTTCATCCGCCGCCCCGTGATGACGGTGCTGCTGAACCTGGCCATCGTCGTGGCTGGCGTCATGGCGCTCGGCCGCATCCCGGTGGCGGCGCTTCCCAGCTACGACACGCCGGTGATCAACGTCTCGGCCTCGCTGGCCGGCGCCAGCCCCGAGACGATGGCCAGCTCGGTGGCCTTGCAGCTGGAAAAGCAGTTCCAAACGATCCCCGGCCTGGCCACCATCAGCTCGGCCAGCACGCTGGGCAATACCTCGCTAACGCTGGAGTTCGTGGAGGGCCGCGCCATTGATGCGGCGGCGGTCGACGTGCAGGCTGCCCTCTTGCGCGCGCAGCGCTCGCTGCCGCAGGACATGACCAACCCGCCCGCCTACCGCAAGGTCAACCCGGCGGATGCGCCGGTGCTGCTCATCGCCATGACCTCACCGTCGATGGCGCTGACCGACTTGCAAGACTACGCGGAGCACCTGATCAACCCGACGCTGTCGACCATAGAGGGCGTGGCCCAGGTCAACATCTTCGGCGCGAAACGTTATGCCGTGCGCGTGCGCGTCAGCCCCGAGGCGCTGGCCTCGCGTGGCATCGGCCTGGAAGAGCTCAGTGCCGCCCTGCGCGCCGCCAACGTCAACACGCCCGTGGGCACGCTGGACGGCGCGCGCCAGATGCTAACGCTGCAAGCGAACAGACAGCTGCGCAACGCCGCCGAGTTCGCCGAGCTCATCGTCAGCAACCGCGGCGGCAACCCGGTGCGCCTGCGCGACGTGGCCAGCGTCATCGACAGCGTGGAGTCGCTCAAGACCTCGGCCAACTTGAACGGTGAAAGCTCCATCACCCTGGCCGTGCTGCGCCAGCCCGGCGCCAACACCGTGCGCGTGGTCGACGCCGTGCGCGCCGCGCTGCCGGGCTTTCGCAGCCAGATGCCGCAGTCGATCTCGCTCACCCCCGTGAACGACCGCTCGGTGTCGGTGCGCGACGCGCTGCATGACGTCTCGCTCACCATGGCGGGCACCATCGTGCTGGTGGTGCTGGTGATCTTCTTGTTCTTGCGGCGCTTTGTCGCCACCGTCATTCCGACACTGTCGCTACCGGTGTCGCTGGTCGGCGCCGTGGCGTTGCTGTGGGGCCTGAATTACAGCCTGGACAACATCTCGCTGCTGGGGCTGACGCTGGCTGTGGGCTTGGTGGTCGACGACGCCATCGTCATGTTGGAGAACATCATGCGCCACATCGAAAACGGCGAGGCGCCCTTCGAGGCGGCGCTGCGCGGTTCGCGCGAAGTCGGCTTCACCATCATCTCGATCTCGACCTCGCTGGTGGCGGTGTTCATTCCCATCTTCTTCATGCCCGGCGTCATCGGTTTGTTGTTTCACGAGTTCGCCGTGGTGGTGGGCCTGGCCATCGTGGTCTCGGCTTTTGTCTCGCTCACGCTGGTGCCCATGATGGCCAGCCGTTTCTTGAGTGACGAGTCGCACAAGAAAGCGCCCGGCGCGGTGGTGCGCAGCTTCGAGCGTGCCTTCAATTGGCTGCTGGCCAAGTACGCCAGCTCACTCGACACGGCGCTGCGCCACCGCAAACTCGTGGGCCTGGTGGCACTGGCCACCTTCGCCGCCACGGCCTGGCTTTTCATCACGATCCCCAAAGGCTTTTTCCCCGAAGAAGACATCGGCCAGATCACCGTCAGCACCGAGGCCGCTGACGACACCTCGTTCACGGAAATGGTGCGTCTGCAAGACCGCGTGGCGGCCATCGTGCGTGCCGACGCCAACGTCTTGGCGGTGAGCTCCTTCATCGGCGGCGGCAGCAACACACAAAACACCGGCCGCATGTTCGTGACCCTCAAGCCACGTGACCAGCGCGGCACCATGAAGCAAACCATCGAAGGCCTGCGCCGCGCCGTGCGCCAGGTGGCGGGCGTGAACGTGTTCATGCGCCCGGTGCAAAACCTGCAACTCGGTGGGCGTTCGAGCAAAGCGCAGTACCAGTACATCCTGCAAAGCGTGAAGGCCGACGAGATCTACGAGTGGGCGACCAAGCTGCAAGAACGCATGCGCGCCGACACCATGTTCCGCGACGTCACGAGTGACGCGCAGCTGCGTGGCCTGCAAGCGCAGCTCGACATCGACCGCGATCGTGCCAACACCTTGGGCGTTAGCATCGACGCCGTGCGCTCGGCCCTCTTCAGCGCCTTTGGCGAGCGACAGGTCTCGACCATCTACCTGCCCACCGACACCTACCAGGTGATCATGGAAGTCGCCCCCTCGGCCAAGCAAGATGAGAGCGCACTGGCCAACATCTACGTGCGCTCCAGCAGCGGCACGCTGGTTCCGATGTCGGCCTTCACCACCGTGCGGCGCAGCGTGGGTCCGACCTCCATCAACCATGTGGGGCAGTTGCAGGCCGTCACCGTCTCGTTCAACCTGGCGCCAGGCACGGCCCTGGGTGACGCCACGACCAAGATCGAGCAGCTGCGCGAGACCATGCGCATGCCCACGTCGATCATCACGCGCTACGGTGGCGACGCTGCGGTGTTCAAG
>JANMMH010000233.1:0-4926 GCA_031373055.1 Rubrivivax sp.
GCCGTCGGGGCTGTTGAAGAGGTTGTCGATCGTCACGTTCGCCGACGACGCACGCGGTGCGGCCACGCTGGGCTGGCCGGCCAGCACGAAGATGTCCCAGTTGAAGCTGAGTGCGGTGGCGTCGGCGCCGCTTTCATTCCATCGCACGATGTGGCCCCAGACGTTGTTGCTGCGCGGGTTGGCGTCGTCGGTGGGCGGGCGCGCCGAGCCTGCCGCGGTCGTGCCATCGGGGTTGTTGACGGTGGTGCCGCCGCGGCGGTTGTTGTTGGTCAGTGTGAGGTAGACCTCGCCTGCCTTCTTGGGGTTGGCGGCGACCCACTCCGGGCGGTCCATCATCGTGGCACCCAGCCGGTCGGCGGCCTGGCGCGCGCGGATCACCACGTCGGCCTGGCTCGTGAAGCCGTTGGCCACCGTCAGGCCGCCTTGGCCGAAGACCATCGGTATCCACGTGCCGGTACCGATGTTGTCGCCGAGTGCGGTGCCGGCCTCGAAGCGCGCCACATACAGCGTGCCGTCGGCCAGCAAGTTGCGGTTGGCCGCACTCGTCGGGTTGGCGCGGTCGAAGGTGCCAGACGAGACAAACTTGTAGGTGTATTCGTTGCGCTCGTCGTCGCCCATGTAGACGACGACCTTGCCATTGGTGGCGACCACGAGCTCGGCGTTTTCATGTTTGAAGCGGCCGAGTGCGGTGCGCTTGATAGGCTTGCTCGCCGGTGCGAAGGGATCGATTTCGACCATCCAGCCAAAGCGGTTGGGCTCGTTGGTGCTCACGCCGACATCAAAGCGCGGGTCTGCCGTGTGCCAAAGGTAGCCAAAGCCGGCGGCGGTGACACCGTAGCGCGACTCCAGAACGCTCGCGGTGCGCGCGCTGTCGTTCCAGCCGAAGTAGCCGTTGAAGTTTTCTTCGCAGGTGAGGTAGGTGCCCCAGGGCGTGAAGCCGTTGCCACAGTTGTTGAGCATGCCCAGCACTTCGGTGCCACTTGGGTCTGCGGCTGTCCGCAGCAGGCTGTGGCCGGCGGCCGGGCCCTGCACCGTCATGGGCGTGTTGCCGTGGATGCGCCGGTTGTAGGGTGAGCCCTTGACGTGGCTGATGCTGCCATCAGCCGCGCGCCTGACATGCGCCACCGACGCGCCGTGCGCGGCCAGCGCCTTGCGCGCCTTCTCAAAGGTGAACGGAAGCATCCAGTTGCTGGCATCACTGCCGGGCGCGTAAAAGTACTCGGGGTTGATGTACTCGTGGTTGATCACCAGCAGGCCTTCGTCGCTGCGCTCGCCAGGGCCGTTGCCCGCAGTGTTGAAGCCGAAGAAGTGCATACCGTCGTGGTTGTCGCCGACCTGTTGCTCCTGGTCAGCGGCCGTGTTGCTGGCGTCGGTTTTCCAGTCGGGGGCAAAGCTGTTCATGGGTTCGCCCCAGGGCAGGAAGGCGCTGGCGACGTAGCCTGTGGGCACGACCATCGCGTCACTGCCTGAAATGGGCACGGCGCCGAAGCCAAGCATGCGCTCGGCAGGTGGCGCGGGCGGCGCGGCTGGTGCTGGCAGCGGAGCGGGCGCGGGTGCCGCGTCGTCGGAGCCACCGCAGCCTGCCAAGCCGGCCAGGAAGGGTACGGCCGCGACCCCCAGGCCGCCCATCAACAGCCGGCGCCGGCTGGGTTGCTGTGCAATGGCCTTGTCCAGCACATCGGCCAAGGTTGGGTTGCGGCTGGCGTTACTGCTGCCGTCGTCGTCAAGAATGCTCTGAGCCATGGGTCCTCCACGTGGATGTAGAGGACGAGCATGCGAAAGCCGCGTGACCTGTGCGTGACGCGTCAGTGAAAGTCTGGTGACGGTGCGTTGGTTGTTAGCCCGTAACTCAGCTCGGCTCGCCAGGCACGATGGGCGCGGCATCGGCGGGCGCAGCGCCCCCGCCAAAGCTGTCATTGAACGTGAACAGCAGCGAGACATAAAACGCCGTCGAGAAAATCAGCCCGGCGGGGAAGGCCACAGCGGTGGCCATTTGTTTCATGCCCAAGAGGCCAAAGACCAGCGCCGTAACAACACCGAAAAGGATGATGAGCGCGGCCCAACACAGGCTATAGACGAAGAACGCGCCTTTGCTGCGCCACACCGCCACGGTGCTTGAAAAGAGCGCCATGCCCAGGCTCTGGCCGCCCCAATGTACGAGTGCCGGTGCATGCCAGAAGGGAATCGACAAGGCCGTGCCGAGCGTGACGCCGGTGACGGTGGCCCACCACACGCCGCTCTCGCCCAGGATGGCGTCGATAGCTGCTTGCGGCGTGCCTGGCTTGGCCATCAGCGTCTGGATGCGGCGCATGGCGCCGTCAGACATGGCGTCGCACAGCACCAGGATCGTCATCGCACACACGCCGTAGATCACGCACATGATCAAGAGCGTGCGTCTGCGGGCGGGGTCGGCGCGCAGCGGTTCAAAAAACTGCGCGGGCTTGACGGGCCCACCGAGTAAGGCCGACTGTGCCGCGACCATGAAGCCCAGCGACAGCAGCGGCAACAGCATCATCTGCACCAGCCCGCCCACCAGTGGCACCAGGGCCAGCACGACGGCGGCGAAAAGGAACATGACGAACGAGCTGCTGAAGGCCAACGAGCGTTTGCCGAACAACGAGAAGCCGTCGCGTACCCACAGCGCGCCGCGCGCGGCTTTGACGGTTTTCAGACTCAATGCCATGGCGATTGCAGCAGTTCGGTTAGGAGGCAGGGTGCCAGGGATTGTCGATGCGCTGGCGCAGCACGCGCTCGAAATGTGCCGGATCTTTGGGCTGCAACAAGGCCGCTTCGCGCGGCAGGTGCCAGTCCCACAAACGCGACAACCAAAAGCGAAATGCCGCCGCGCGCATGAGGGCTGGCAGCAAACGTTGCTCGGCGCCGGTGAGGGTGCGGCGCGTCTGGTAAGCCTGCAAGAACGCGAGCGCGCGCGGCTCGTCGAGCACGCCCGTGTTGGTCTCGCTGCACCAGTCGTTCAGGCATACGGCGATGTCAAACAGCAGCGCATCGGTGCCGGCGAAGTAGAAGTCGAAGAAGCCGCACAAGCGGTCGTCGCCAGCGGTGTCGTCGAACATCACGTTGTCGCGGAACAGGTCGGCGTGGATGACGCCACGCGGCAGCGCCTGGCCCGCAGCCGAGGCCATGAGCTGCTGCTGAAAGGCGAGCTCGCTGGTCAGCAGCGCGGCCTGATCGTCACTGACGAAGGGCAGCACCGAGGGCACCGTCTGCGACCACCAGGCCAGGCCGCGTGGATGGTCTTGATGCAGGGCGAAGTCAGCGCCCGCCACGTGCATGCGCGCCAGCATCTCGCCGACTTGCGCCACCTGCTGGGCCTGCGGGCGCAGGCGGTGGCTGCCGGGCAAGCGCGTGACGATCGCTGCGGGCTTGCCGGCGAGTTCATGCACCAGCGCGCCGCTGCCGTCGGCCTGCGGCGCGGGCACCGCCACACCATGCGTGGCAAGGTGCTGCATGAGCTGCAGGTAGTAGGGCAGCTCGTCACGCGACAGGCGCTCGAAGAGTGTGAGTACCCATTGGCCGCGCGTCGTCTGCGCGTAGTAGTTGGTGTTCTCGATGCCCGAGCGGATGCCTTGCAAGTCGCTCAAAGCGCCCAGGCCGAGACGCTGGAACAGCGCTTCTGCTTGCGCGAAGCTAACATTCGTGTAAACGGCCATGGCCGCTAGAACGAGAAGATGTGCCAGACGCGCTGGCCGGCGGCGCGGCGCTCTTGGGCCGGGTCGCGCGCGGGGTCGCCGGTGACGATCTCGTAGGGCCGCGCACCGGCCACTTTGCTGCGCACGACCACACGCTGCAACTGGCCACGCACACGCACTTCTTCGATACGCACGCCGTCGTCTTCGACCACCGTGCGCTGCACAGCGGGCTCAGGCTCGGCGCGCAATGCCAGTGGTGTGGCCAGGCTGGCTGCGAAGGCGGCGGCGATCAACAAGCGGCTCATGGAGGGGCATTCTACGCAGCGACCTCCTCGGGCAATCGCGTGGCAATCACGCTTGAGCCTCGCGCCACAATGCCACCATGACCCTGCCCACCATGCTGCTGGTTGACGGCTCCAGCTACCTCTACCGCGCCTTCCACGCGATGCCGGACTTGCGCTCTGCGGACAACTTTCCCACCGGCGCCGTACACGGCATGGTGGCGATGATGAAGCGCCTGCGCGAGCAGTTCCCGGCCGAGCACGCCGTGTGTGTGTTCGACGCCAGCGGGCCGACCTTTCGCGACGCCTGGTACGACCAGTACAAGGCCCAGCGCGCACCCATGCCCGACGCGTTGCGCCAGCAAATCGAGCCCATCCATGAGGTGGTCAAACTGCTCGGCTGGCCCGTGCTGCAAGTGCCCGGCATCGAGGCCGACGACGCCATTGGCACGCTGGCGCGCGTGGCTGCGCAAAGTGGCCTTCAGGTGGTGATTTCCACCGGCGACAAGGACCTGGCGCAGCTGGTGGGCGAGCGCGTGACGCTCATCAACACCATGAGCAACGAGCGGCTGGACATCGAAGGCGTGAAGGCCAAATTCGGCGTCGCGCCCGAGCGCATCGTCGACTACCTGAGCCTGGTGGGCGACGTGGTGGATAACGTTCCAGGGGTGGTGGGCGTCGGGCCCAAAACGGCCGCCAAGTGGATTGCCGAACACGGCTCGCTCGATGGCGTGTTCGCCGCCGCCCCCACCATGAAAGGCGCCGCCGGCGAGAACCTGCGCAAGGCGCTGGACTGGCTGCCGATGGCGCGAAAGCTCGTCACCGTTGTCACCGATTGCGATCTCGTTGGCCACGTGCCGGGTTGGCCCGCGCTCGATGCCCTGGCCTTGCGCGAGATCGAGCGTGAAGCGCTGCTGGCGTTTTACGTGCGCTTTGGGTTTCGCAGTTGGCGGAAGGAGCTTGAAGACGCCATCGGCACGGGTGCCAGCGCCATC
>JANMMH010000234.1:0-5856 GCA_031373055.1 Rubrivivax sp.
GGCGCCGTGGTGGTCAACGCCACGGGCGCGAGGTCGCGGTTCGGATCAAAGCGCATGGCCTGCGGGTTGACGTACCGGGTGATGGCGATGGGGCCGTCAAACGCCATCACCAGCGTGTAGCCGTCGGGCGCGGCGGCGGCCGCTTTGGCCACGCCAACAAGACCGCCGGCACCGGGCACGTTGTCGACGACGATGGTCTGTTTGAGCCGCTGCTCAAGCTTTTGCGCGACCAGGCGCGCGGTGGTGTCGACGTTGCCGCCGGCGCTGAACGGCACGATCAGCGTGATAGGTTTGGCCTGCGGCCACGCGGCCTGCGCGTACGCTTGCGGCAGTGCCCGCGCGGCCGCGCGGGCCAGGAGAAAGTGGCGTCGGGTCATGGGCTCTCGATCGGAAGATGCTCTGCGCGCAGGCTGTCGAACGCTGCGCTGAATTCGCCGCGCCAACGCGCGCGCGTGCTGCCGTCGATCCACGCCGCGTCCAGGCCGTTGAGCATGAAGCCGCGCAGTTCATCGAGCGAAAAGTCGAAGTCGCGCGCCATCATCAGCCAGGCCTGAGTGGGCGTGACGTGGTGCAGCGTGGGGTCGTCGGTGTTGGGGTGGATGCGCAGGCCCAAACCAGGCATGCGCCGGATCGGGTGGTCCAGCGCCCAGCGCTCTGGTGCGAGTGTGCGCAGGTAGTAGGAATTCGTCGGCACCACCGTGAAGACGATGCCCTGCTCAGCGCATCGCGCGGCAAATTCAGGCGCGTCGACCACCGTGTAGCCGTGGTCGATGCGGTCGACTTTCAGCACGTCCAGCACCGTTTGCACGTTGTGCCAGGGCATGCCGAATTCACCGGCATGTGCGGTGGTCTTCAAACCACCACGGCGCGCCAGCGCGTAGGCCTCGCTGAAGAGCTCGGGCGGGCGTTCAACCTCGCGGTAGTCGATGCCGATGCCGATGACTTCAGGCTCGCGATGCGCCAACACCCACTGCACCATTTCCAGCGCGTCTTGCGGCGTGGCTTCGCGGTCGATAGCCGGGATCAGGCGGCCGATGATGCCCAGAGCGCGCTCGCTGTCACGCATGGCGCGCACGATGGCTTGCATCGCCACGGCGTAGGGCAGATGCGAGTCGCGTGCCGTGCCCGTGGGGTTCCAGAAGACTTCGGCATAACGCACATGATGTGCGTGGGCGTCGGCCAGGTATTCGCAGGTGATGCGGTAGAGGTCGTCGCCAGAGCGGATGAGCCAGGCGTCCAGCGCGCGCAGCACGCGCAGCACGCCCACAGGCTTGTCGCCGCGGGTGTAGAAGGCGCTGATCTCGGTGTCGCTCAAGGGCGCCTGGGCCGCATGCGCGAGATCGAAAAAGGTCTGCCGGCGCACGCTGCCAAAGAGATGGCAATGCAACTCGACCTTGGGGCAAGCGTGCAGGAATGACTCTAGGCCGGGCATGCTTCATTCTAGGAGGCACCCATTGGGCGATAAGCTTGGCGTCATGACTGAACCGACCCCCGCTGCCGCCACCAAATCCACGATCACCACCCCACCGCCGCCGCAGGCCAACGTGTGGGTGGAGTTACTCATCACCATCGTGGCGCCCTCGCTGGTGCTGATGCAAGGCAACGCACTCATTGGCGCGCTGCCCACGCTGCTGGTGGCGTTGGCGCTGCCACTGGGTTGGGGCCTGTGGCAGGTGCAGCACAAGCGCAGCTTCGGGCTGATGGCCAGCATCGGCGTCGTCAGCACCTTGCTCACCGGTGGCATCGGTTTGATGGAGCTCGACGCGAAGTGGCTCGCCGTCAAGGAAGCCGCCGTGCCGGCCGCGCTGGGCCTGGTCGTCGCGGGTTCGGCCTGGACGCGGCGCCCGCTCATCAAGGCGCTGGTCTTCAACCCGGGGCTCTTTGACGTCGAGCGTGTGAACCGCGCGCTGGCCGAGCGCAACACCGCCGCGCAGTTCGACGAAAAGCTGCGCAGCGCGACACTCATGCTGTCGGGCACCTTCTTCTTTTCGGCGGTGATGAACTACATCCTGGCGCGCTGGCTCGTGAACAGCCCCGCCGGCAGCGACGCCTTCAACGAAGAGCTTGGCCGCTTAACGCTGCTGAGCTACCCGATGATCGCCCTGCCCTCGCTGGCGATGATGGTGGCGTTGCTGCTATGGCTGGGCCGCTGCTCGAAGGAGCTGGCGGGCCTGGACCTGCTGGACATGATGCACGCGCCCCCCCAGAAGCAAGGGTCGTAGCCGCGCCGGTGGCCGCCGCGCCGCCGTTAGCATGGCTCGGCAACACCGCCATGGACACCACCGAAGACCCATCACGCAAGGCCGTACGCCGGGCCATCCGCCCAGGCGCAGCGCCCGACATCACGGCTCGGGTTCGTTTCGACCAGATCAGTTCGCACTTTCGTCTGACGCCGCTGCCGCTGATGGCCGGCATGCTCTACGCCGTCTTCCTGGCCTGGACGGTCGCGCCAACGGCGGGCCAGACGCTGGCGCTGGGATGGCTGGCGGTCAAGTGGGGCATCGGATGCCTGTGCTTGCTCGAGCATCATCGTTTTGCACGCGACCCCATGCGCGAGCAGCGAGCCGAGCGCTGGTTTTGGCGCTACGACGCGCTGATGTTGTTAGACGCGGCCACGTGGAGCCTGATGACGCCGCTGTTTGTCGGCACCGGCAGTGCCGCCATGGACCTGGTCTTGCTGGCCTCGGTGTTTGGTGTTGCCGCCTCAGGCGTCTTCATGCTCGTCGGCAATCTCTTCGCGGCCGTCTCGATGCTCGCCGTGTTGCTGGTCCCGAGCCTGATTCACTTCATCACCGGCAACGATGGCTTAGCCTGGCTCAGTAGCCTGGGCCTGCTCTTGTTCTTCGCCGTGATGGGCTTTGAGTCCTGGCGCGGCTCGCAGCTCTTTCTGCAAACCACGCGGCGCTGGCGTGCGCTGGAAGCCGTCCAGCCCGAGCGCGCATGCACGCCTGTGGTGGCCGTGACCGCCAACGCGGCCAACAACGACCACGAACGCTGCCTCGCTGTCGGCATGAACGACTACCTGGCCAAGCCCTACGAGCTGGCGGCTTTGCGCGACAAGCTGGCCAAGCAGCTGGCGGTGGTGAAAGCGTCGCGCTAACGCCGCAGCCAAGTCGCCCCGTGCATCTCGCGCAGATCCTCTTCAGCCAGGGCTTTGGCACACGCCGCATTTGCGTCGGTTTAGTGGCTAACGGCCTAGTGACGTGGCGTGGCGAGGTGCTGCGCGACCCGCAACAGGAGCTACCCACCACCGACCTGGTGCTGCGCATCCAGGGCCGCGACTGGCCTTACCGCGAACGCGCGCTCATCATGCTGCACAAGCCTGCGGGCTATGAGTGTTCGCAGAAACCCAAACACCACCCCAGTGTGATGAGCCTCTTGCCCGAGCCCTTGCGCACACGCGGCGTGCAGCCCATCGGGCGGCTGGACGAAGACACCACCGGGCTCTTGCTGTTCACCGACGACGGCGCGCTGATCCACCGCTGGACCTCGCCCAAGCACCACGTCCCCAAGGTCTACGAGGTGGGCCTGCGCCACGCCGTGAGTGACGGCCAGCTCGCCGCCGTGCGCGATGGTGTGGTGCTCGATGACGACCCTGCGCCAGTCCGCGCCGCCGCCTGCGTGGCCAGCGGCGATCAAGCCTTGCGGCTCACGCTCGTGGAGGGCAAATACCACCAAGTCAAGCGCATGGTGGCGGCGGCGGGCAACCGCGTGGAGACGCTGCATCGCAGCGAATTCGGGCGCTTGGTGCTGCCGCAAGATTTGCCCGCAGGCCAATGGCGCTGGGTGTTGCCGCAGGACGTGGCCTGAAGCTGGGCTTGGCACACAACCCTGCTGTCGATAATCGCGCGATGCAGGTCTTTCGTAACGCGCTACCCCCAGGCTCGCAAGCCCACGCCGTGACCATCGGCAACTTTGACGGCGTGCACCGCGGCCACCAGGCCATGCTGGCGCTGCTGACGAACGAGGCGCGCCATCGCGGCCTGCCCTCGTGTGTGTTGACGTTCGAGCCCCACCCGCGCGACTACTTTGCCCGCCGTGCGGGCAAGAGCGAGCTCGCACCTCGGCGCATCGCCACGCTTCGAGACAAGCTGGCCGAGCTGGAACGCTGCGGCATCGAGCGCGTGGTCATTGCGCGCTTTGACGAACGCTTTGCCGCGCAGTCGCCGCAGACCTTCATCGACGATGTGCTTCTCAAAGGCCTGCGCGCGCGCTACGTGCTGGTGGGTGACGACTTTCGCTTCGGCGCGCAGCGCGCGGGCAGCTACGCCATGCTGGACGAAGCCGGGGCCAAGGCGGCCGGCGCAGGCTTCGACGTCGCCCGCATGATGAGCTACGAGGTGCATGGCCAGCGTGTCTCCAGCTCGGCCGTGCGCCAGGCGCTGGCCAGCGGCGACATGGCGCGCTGCGCGGCACTCCTGGGGCGGCCCTACAGCGTGAGCGGCCGCGTCGTGCATGGTCAAAAGCTGGGCCGCGAGCTCGGCTTTGCCACGCTCAACCAACGCTTTGGCCACGCCCGGCCAGCCGCGATGGGAATCTTCGTCGTGCGTGTGTTTGGGCTGTCAGACACCCCACTGCCCGGCGTGGCCAGCCTGGGCGTGCGCCCCACGGTCGACGACAGCGGGCGCGTGCTGCTCGAAACCCATTGCCTTGAGTGGCCGGCCGCACTGGGCAGCGACGGCGCCTATGGCCGCTGCGTGCGCGTGGAGCTCTTGCACAAGCTCCATGACGAGCGCCACTACGCGTCGATGGAGGCTTTACGCGCAGGCATCGCGCGCGACAGCGCCGACGCCCAGGCCTGGTTCAGAACGACCAGGCCAGGCCTGCCGTGACGGCCACGCTGCTGGGCTGCTTCGTCAAAGGGCTGTCGGCGGCAGGCCCTAACAGCCGAGTGGCGTTGACACCCGACAGCAGCACCCACCGCGGCGTGATCTCGCTGCGCAGGTTGGCAAACAGCGTGACATCACGCGCGCCGGCCTGCGGCTCGTACGCGGCCAGGCCGGTGCGCGCGGCTTGCGCGGGCGTCACGCCGAAATAGGTTTGCATGTAGCGGTCACCCGCCAGCGTGGTGGCCACGCCGGCAGCCCAGGTTGTGCTGGGTGACCAGCGCTGCTCTCGCGTCACGTTCAACTCGCCCAGGTAACCACCACCCCGGCCCAGTGCGTCAACGCTGACGGCGCCACCCAGACGCCAATGCTCATCCATCGACCAGCGCGCCGCCAGCCGCGCGCGCACGGTGGCCCGCACGTTACCCAGGCCTTGCAAGGCGCTGCTGGTGGACTCGCTGCGGCCGCCGTCGAAGCGCAGCGCCAAGCTGAGTTTGACGTCGCTGCGCGGGCTCAGGTCCAGGCCCAGGCCACGCACCACTTCTTCGTTATTGCCCGCGATGAAACCGCTGGCGTTGGTCACCGTCAGGTTGCCGTAGCGAAGGTAGAAGCCCGGCATGAGCTTGGTTTTGCGGTCGGCCGCGCCGAGGAAGGCCGGGCCGTTGGACAAGAGCGGGCCAACGGCACCCTCCCAATCGGCCGCGTGCCCGGGCACCAGTGCCGGCAACATCACGGCCGCGACCATCAGGTGCATGCCTGCACGGGGCTTGAAGCGGGTAGGTGTCATCAAATTCCCGGCCGGTAGAATGAACTCATGCGATTGTCACTGGCCCAACCCCTGCTCCGCGCCGACGATTCGTGCCGCCATGCACGCTGGCAGGCGGCCACACGACGCCAGGCCACGCGCGATCGAATTTGGGCTTCAGCGCACTGACCCTTTCGCTGGCGTTTCACCACAAACGCCCCCAATTCGATGTTTTGCGGCGCCACGCGCCATCAGGCCATGAACACCACATCTACCGACACCGCC
>JANMMH010000129.1:0-3376 GCA_031373055.1 Rubrivivax sp.
TGATCTACGCGCCACCGACGGTGGCGGCTTTGGCTGCGAAGCAGGCCACCAGCACGATACCGATCGTGTTCACAACCTTGACCGACCCGGTGGGCAACGGCCTCGTCGCCAGCCTCGCGCGTCCGGGCGGGAATGCGACCGGTGTTATCAATGTCATCGAGTCGCTCGTGCCCAAGCGGCTCGAATTGCTTCACGAGATCTTGCCCGATACCAGGCGCGTCGGGATGCTGCGCGACCCGACCGAGCGGCAATCGGACGCCAGCCGTCGCAGTGTCGACCAGGCGGCCACAGCACTCGGCCTGACGCTCGTCTGGGCCGAAATGTCGGGTCCAAGCGAGTTGGATACCGCCATGGCCAAACTCATCGGCCAAGGCGTCGGTGTGATCTATGCCGGCCCGACGATCGCCAGCAATCTGCGGCTACGAATCGTCGAGGTGGCGAATCGAAAGCGCGTGCCGGTGATCTTGAATCGCGCGTCCGAGCTGGAGTCTGGCGGCTTGTTCTCCTACGGCTCGTCGCTCGCCGATCAACTGCGTCGCTCGGCCCAGATGGTCGACAAGATCCTCAAAGGCGCGCAGCCCGCCGACATCCCGGTTGAGCAGCCCAGCAAGTTCGAGCTGGCCATCAACCTCAAGGCCGCCAAGGCATTGGGCATCACCATCCCGCAGTCCATCCTGCTGCGCGCCGACGAGGTGATCCAGTGAAGCGCCGCTCGTTCGTGCTTGCCACGGGTGCATCAACGCTGGGCGTTGCCCTGGTCGTGCCACAGGCTCGCGGGCAGGCGGCCAAGGAGCCACGACGGGTTGCGCTGCTGTCGGTCTTGACTGAAGCGACCTCCGTGATCCAGGTGCAGGCGTTTCGCGACGGGTTGCGCGAACACGGGCATGTCGAAGGCCGGGACATCGTGATCGACATCCGCTATAGCGGCGGTCTCGCACAGGAGCTGCCCCGTCTGGCCGCCGAGCTGGCGGCGCTCAAGCCGACGGTGATCGTGGCGCCCGGGGCGCCTGCTGCGGACGCGGTGCTGGCTGCCACGGTTGCAACGCCCGTCGTGACAACGGGCGACCTGATTGCCACCGGGCACGCGGCAACGCTCAGGCGGCCGGGTGGCAGAGTGACCGGGGTCAGCTTTCTGCCCATACCGCTGAACGCCAAACGCCTGGAACAGCTCGCCCAGGTGCTGCCCAAGGGCAGCGCGGTGCTCAATCTCGCCGATCCCCTCGCGCTCGATGTCGCCATGCAAGTGGTCGAAGACGCAGGGCGTTCGCTCGGGCTGGTGACGCACGCGGCGTACGCGCGCACGCCGGCCGAGATCGAGGCGGCCTTCGTGGCCGCACGCCGCCTGCGCGTGGCCGGTGTCAACGTGCTCAGCTCACAGCCCCTGCAACACGAGCGCGCGCTCATCATCCAACTTGCGGCCAACGCCAAGCTGCCCGCCATCTACCAGTGGCCAGAGACTGCCCGCGACGGCGGACTGATGGCCTACGGGCCGAGCCTCGCCGGGATGTACCGGCAACTCGGGGGCTACGCCTCGCGCATCCTGAACGGCGCCAGGCCGGCCGACCTTCCCGTCGAGCAGCCGACGAAGGTCGAGCTGGTCATCAACCTGAAGACCGCGAAGGCGCTGGGCCTGACGATCCCGCAGTCGCTGCTGGCGCGCGCCGATGAGGTGATTCAGTGAAACGACGTTCCTGGCTGCTGGCCACCACCAGCACGACGCTGTTGGGCGGGTTGGTGGCGCGGCCATCACGCGCGCAGCCTGAACGCGCACTCCAACGCATAGGCTATCTGTCGGCAGGCAGCGCCACCTTGAACCCCGCCGGCTTGCAGTCCTTTCGCGAGGGCTTGCGCGAACGCGGGCATGTCGAAGGCCGCGACGTGATGTTGGATGTGCGTTTCGCCGAGGGCCGCGCGCAGGACTTGCCGCGCCTGGCCGCCGAGCTCGCGGCGCTCAAGCCCGCGGTGATCATCGCGCCAGGACAGGCCGCCAACGCTGCGCTGGCCGCCACAGTCACAGCGGCCACGCCCATCGTGTCACTGGGCGACCTGGTCGCCTGGGGTTATGCGGCGCAGCTCGGCCGCCCGGGCGGACGCGTGACGGGGATCAGCTTTCTGCCGTTTCCACTGAATGCCAAGCGCCTGGAACTGCTCGCGTTGAACCTTCCGCGGGGCAGCGCCGTACTCAACCTAGCTGACCTTGACGCACTGCCCGAAGCCATGCAACTGGTCGAAGACACCGGTCGCGCGCTCGGGCTGGTGACGCATGCCGCGCGTGCGCGCACGCCGGCCGAGATCGACGCGGCTTTCGTTGCCGCGCGCCGCTTGCGCGTGGCCGGGGTCAACGTGCTCACCTCACCGTTCCTGTACAACCTGCGCGCGCACATCTACCAACTCGCGGCGAGCGCCAAGCTGCCCGCCATCTACCAGTGGCCGGACGCTGCACGCGAAGGCGGATTGATGGCCTACGGGCCGAGCCTGGACGCGATGAATCGCCAACTCGCCGGCTACGCTTCACGCATCCTGGGTGGCGCGAAGCCGGCCGACCTGCCGATCGAGCAGCCGACGCGGTTTGAGTTGGTCATCAATCTGAAGACGGCCAGGGCGCTGGGCATCACGATCCCGCAGTCGCTGCTGCTGCGCGCAGATGAGGTGATCGAGTGATGCTGACCCGGCGGGCGGTGGCTGCCTTGCTGCTGGCGCTTGCGCTGCCCGCTCGGGCCCAGGTTCCTGCGCGAATTGCCTGGATCGGGCCGGGCAGCGCCAGCGGAAACGCGAGCCGGCTGGCCGCGTTCAGGGACGGCCTGCGCGACCAAGGCATGCTCGACGGCCGCCACTACGTCATTGACGAACGCTACGCCGAGGGAAACTACGAGCGGCTGCCCGCGCTAACGGCCGAGTTGCTCGCGCGCAAGCCCACAGTCATCATGGTCACGACGCTGGCATCAGTGCGCGCAGCGCAGCAGGCCACCAAGACGGTCGCGATCGTATTCGTGAACACCAACGACCCGGTGGGCAACGGCCTGATCACCAGCTTCGCCAGGCCCGGCGGCAATACCACCGGGCTGACCAACCAGGCCGAGGACACGATGGCCAAGTACGTGGAGCTGCTGCGCGAAGTGCTGCCACGGGCGGCGCGCATAGCCGTCCTCAGCAACCCGGGGAACGCGTCGACCTCGAGGCTGTACGACCCGGTGCGCGCCGCCGCAGACCGTTTCGGAATTGCCGTGCGCGTCGTCGAAGCGGCCTCGCCTGCGGGCTTGGACGCCGCGTTCCATGCGATCACGCAACACCGGCCCGATGCGCTGCTCGTGATCAGCGACGCCATGTTGATCGATCAACATGCGCGCATCTCGGCGTTCGCGCTGATGCAACGCAT
>JANMMH010000203.1:0-5298 GCA_031373055.1 Rubrivivax sp.
CCTGCCAGGGGGAGGGGGCCAAACTCCCTCCCCCTTCAAGGGGGAGGGCCGGGGTGGGGGTGAAGTGTTGACGAACCTAAAAGATCAAGATGCCAGCTACGCGTCAATTCGCCACGGTCTTGATGCGCGCAATCATTTCGTCGGTGGCGCGCTCGACCGTCCACTTTTCGCTGAGGATGCGGTTCATCGCCTTGGCCCACACGTTTTCGTTGTTCAGCACCGTGAACTTGTAGTTCTTGGTGAATTCAAACGGCGTGGTGCCAGCCATGAACTGGTTGTAGACGGCCAGGCGGTGCGGGTCACCCTTCCAGAACGCACTTTGCTGCGCGGTCTTCGTCACCGGGAACCAGCGGCCGAGCGAGCCTTCGACATAGGGCGTGAGGTTGGCTTCGTCGAGCATGAAGGCGACGAACTTTTTGCCCATGTCCTTGTTCTTGGCGTCTTTGAAAATAACGCCCGTCTTGACCGCAGCGCGGTAGGTCATCTTGCTGCCGTCGGGCTTGTTGGGGAAGCCGGCGGTGGCGATCTTGTCAACGTAGTTGGACTTGGCGGTGTCACGCTGCGCTTGCGTGAGCGTGGTGTTGTTCATGTCGTCAAGCCACTTCGCCGCGATGGAGATCGTGGCGTTGTGCGTCATCAAGATCGTCTTGTTGTGGAAGGCGACGTTGTTGTCCGGGTCCTTCCAGTTGGTCGACGACGGCGGCGTGCAGCCTTTGCCGTAGACCATGGTGTAGTCGGTCAGCGCGTTGATCAAGCCTTGGCGCACGGCGGGGTCGTCCACCAGCACCTTGCCCGAATCGCTGACGAGCTTGATGTTGTAGGCGTCCATGAATGTCAGGAACGAGAAGAACGAATCGCTCGAATCCACGCCCATGGGGAAGCCCGTGCCGAACGCGCGGTTGCCGCTCTTTTGGCGATAGCCCGTTTGCACCTTCTCGCACCAGAAGTTCCAGTAGCCCTTCCAGTCCTTGGGGATGTCGCTCTCTTTGAAGCCCGAGTCAGCCAGCATGTCCTTCCAGTACTGGATGTGCATGGTTTGCTGTTTGACCGGGAAGGCGTAGTAGGCGCGGCTTTGCGTGGCGTTGTTGTAGAGGAAGGTGGTCGACAGCGCCGACGCTTCAAACTTGGCGCGGATGGGGTCGATCACGCTGGACACATCTTCAAGCTTGCCGTCGTAGGCCCACTTGGCGGTGACCTGGAAGTCGTACACGTCACCATAGGCCACGTCGGGCGGGTTGCCGGCATCGAGTGCGGCCACGCTCTTGGGAATCATCTCTTGCGGCGCGTAGAGCGAGAGCTCGATCTTGACCTTGGGGTACTTGGCCTCGAACTTCTTGATGGCGGCAAAGAGCGCGTCGTCTTCGGCTTTGTAGAAGCCCTTGCCCCACCACACGGTGAGCTTTTCCTGCGCGAACGCGGGGTTGCCGAACACCAAGCCAGCACCCACCAGGGCGCCGGTGAACCATGTCTTCAGTTGCGTCTTAGCTTGCACGTGCATGTCTCCTTTGTTGACGACGGAAAACCGCAGGAAAAGCGGATGGTCTTATCGTATGATGATTGCGTAGCCCCGGATTCCGGGGTTTCCCGAATGCCTGGCTGCCGTGTCAGGCCAGGCCTGCGGCGCGCTGCACGGCCTGAGGGTCAACCCCCAGCCGCAGCGCTGCGCCGAGGATGTGCTGCCAGGTCGTGGCGTCCACCGGCAGGCCTTGCACCATGCGCCGCGCACGTGACTCACGTTCGGGCTCGCCAGCCAGTCGCACGCGATCGAACCCTTCACGCGCTGGTGACGCCAGCACCGATTCGACGAAGGCCAGCGCCTGGTCTTCGAAGGCCGCCACGTTGCCAAGTGCGGCCGGGTCGATCAACACCGTGAGCATGCCGTTGAGCACGCGCTTCGGGCCCGTGGCCTCGCCGTGCAGGCTCATGCCTGCAGCGAGTGCGCCGCCCAGCAGTTCACTCAGCACCGCCAGGCCGTACCCCTTGTGTGCACCGAAGGCGAGGATGGCGCCGAAAGGCGGCACCACCGAATAACGCGGGTCGGTGGTGGGCCGCCCGGCGTCGTCGATCAAGTGATCGGCTGGCACCGCCTCGCCCTTGTTGTGCGCCACACGTGTCTTGCCCTGCGCGATGACGCTGGTGGCGAAATCAAGGATGAAAGGCTCGCGCCCGCGCAGCGGAATCGCCGCCGTGAAGGGGTTGGTGCCAAAGCGCGCGTCGCTGCCGCCATAGGGCGCCACGATGGGGCGTGAGATGACGTTGACGAAATGCAGCGACACCAGGTTCGCCGCCACCGCCATCTCGGCCCACGCGCCAATGCGGCCGAGGTGGTGCGAGTTGCCCAGCGCCATGATGCAAGTGCCCAGGGACTTGGCGCGCGCGATGCCGAGCTGCATGGCCTGCGCGCCGATGACCTGGCCGAAGCCGGCATTGCCGTCCAGGCGCAGCATCACGCCCGCGTCGTGCACGACGCTCAGGCTGGTGTTGGGCCTCAAGCCGCCTTCAAGATAGTTGTCGGCGTACATCGGCAACAAGCCCACGCCATGCGAGTCGTGCCCGGTGAGGTTGGCCTCGACCAGGTTGTGCGTGACGGCTTCGATCTCGGCGGCCGAGCTGCCGAAGCCGCCGACCACCAGACGCACGGCGGCGCTCAGGGCCTGTTCATGGATGACGTGGGTGTCGGTCATAACGCTAACGCTTGACTCACTGGCACTCAGGCACCGGCGTCTTCGCGCCGTGCCCGCCCAGCACAAGACGCAAGTTGTCGCCTGCCAAGTCGGCCATGGCCTGGCGGGTGGCCGCCGTGGCGCTGCCGATGTGCGGCGCCAACACGACGTGGGCGATGTTGCGCAGGCACTCGGGCACACGTGGCTCGTCTTCGAAGACATCGAGTCCGGCGCCGGCGATGACGCCACGCTCCAGCGCGTCGATCAGCGCCGCTTCGTCGACCACCGAGCCGCGCGCGACGTTGACAACGATGCCTTCGCCGCGGCCCTTGCCCAGTGCGGCCAAGACCTCGGCGTTGATGAGCTTGCGCGTGCCCGCACCGCCTGGCGTGATGGCCACGAGGAAGTCGCACTGCGCGGCCAGCGCCAACACGCTCGCGTGAAACGCAAACGGCAACTCGGGCTTGGCCGAGCGCGCGGTGTAGGCCACGCTCATGTTGAACGCTAGCGCGCGCTGCGCGATGGCCTTGCCGATGCGGCCCATGCCGACGATGCCAAGGCGCGCGCCCGACATCTTGCGCGCCAGCGGCATGGCGCCTTTGAGCCAATGGCCTTCACGCACGTAGCGGTCGGCCTGCGGCAACTGGCGTGCGGCGCTGAGCATGAGGCCGATGGCCAGATCGGCCACATCGTCGTTGAGCACGTCGGGCGTGTGCGTGACCATCACGCCTCGCGCTCGTGCCGCAGCGACATCGATGCCGTCGTAACCCACGCCCATCACCGAGATGATTTCAAGTGCGGGCAATTGCCCGATGAGCTCAGCGCTGACTTTGGACTCGCCGCTGGCGGCGATGGCGCGGATGCGCGGCGCGACCTCGGCAAACGCGCTGGCGTCGGTTTCATGCAGTGCGTGGTGCATGCGAAACGCAGCCTCCAGCTGAGGGCGCAGCAGGGGCGACATGCGCGGCATGCCCAGCACGTGGATATCGGTGTTCGTGGTCATCAGGGCTTCTACTCGGGGGGGTGGTCAATCGTCATACCATAATATTCCGAGCCCTTTGACAGTACCCCCCGGGAAAGCCAGCAGACGATGAGCGAGCAGCCCAAAAAGAAACCAGCCCATGAGCTGCGCAGCCAGCAATGGTTCGGCCGCCAAGACCGCGACGGCTTTGCTTATCGCAGCTGGGTCAAAGGCAAAGGCATTCCGCACGACCAGTTTGACGGCCGCCCGGTCATCGGCATTTGCAATACCTTCAGCGAACTCACACCCTGCAATTCGCACTTCCGCACGCTGGCCGAGCAAGTAAAGATTGGCGTGTACGAAGCCGGCGGCTTCCCGCTTGAGTTCCCGGTGATGTCACTCGGCGAAACGCTGCTTCGCCCCACCGCCATGCTCTACCGCAACCTGGCCAGCATGGACGTCGAAGAAAGCATCCGCGGGAACCCCATCGACGGCGTGGCGCTGCTGATGGGCTGCGACAAAACGACCCCAGCGCTTCTGATGGGTGCGGCAAGCGTCGACCTGCCCACCATCGGCATCAGCGGCGGGCCGATGCTCAGCGGCAAGTGGCGCGGGCAAGAGCTGGGCTCGGGCACGGGGGTGTGGCAGATGAGTGAGCAGGTGCGGGCGGGGACGCTCAAGCTCGCGGACTTCTTCGAGGCCGAGAGCTGCATGCACCGCAGCCATGGCCACTGCATGACCATGGGCACGGCCAGCACCATGGCCTCGATGGTGGAAGCACTGGGCGTGGGCCTGCCCGGCAACGCGGCCTTCCCGGCAGTGGACGGCCGGCGCAACGTGATTGCACGCAACGCCGGGCGGCGCATCGTGCAGATGGTGCACGAGGATCAAAAACTCTCCAGCATCCTCACGCGTGAAGCGTTCGAGAACGCCATCCGCACGCTGGCCGCGATTGGCGGCAGCACGAATGCGGTGATCCATTTGATCGCCATCGCCGGGCGTGTCGGCGTGCCACTCAGCATCGACGACTTCGACCGCCTGGCCAGCGAGCTGCCTTGTCTGGTGAACTTGCAACCCTCAGGCCAGTACCTGATGGAAGACTTTTGCTACGCCGGTGGCTTGCCGGTGGTGATGAAAGAAATCGCCCACTTGCTGCACACCGAGGTGGCGACGGCTAACGGCCAAACGGTGGGGCAAAACATTGCCGACGCACAGAACTACAACCCCGAGGTCATCAAGCCTTTTGCCGCGCCCTTCAAAGACAAAGCCGGCATCGCCGTGCTGCGCGGCAACCTGGCGCCACGCGGCGCCGTCATCAAGCCGAGTGCCGCCACACCGGCATTGATGCAGCACACGGGCCGTGCCGTGGTGTTCGAGGACAGCACCGACTTTCACGCGCGTATCGACGATGAGAACCTGGACGTCGACGAGCACTGCATCCTGGTGCTGAAGAACTGCGGCCCTAAGGGCTACCCCGGCATGGCCGAGGTCGGCAACATGCCACTGCCACCCAAGGTGCTGCGCAAGGGCATCACCGACATGGTGCGCATCAGCGACGCGCGCATGAGCGGCACGGCTTACGGCACCGTCGTGCTGCACACGGCGCCCGAGGCGGCGGCAGGCGGCACGCTGGCGCTGGTGCATAACGGTGACCTCATCACGCTGGACGTGGCG
>JANMMH010000226.1:0-7794 GCA_031373055.1 Rubrivivax sp.
CCTATTCGCTGGTCTCGCAAGACTTCGGCAAGCTGCGCCACATCCTGGGCAAGCTCACACCGGGGCTGGTGTTCGCCAGCTCGCCGGCCTACGCCAAAGCGATTCAGGCCGTGGTGGGTGCTAACGTTGAAGTGGTGCTGAACACGGGCACGATCGACGGCCGCTCTGTCACGCCCTTTGCCGAGCTGCTGGCCACGCCACCCGGGGCCGAAGGTGCGGCCGCGCACGCCAAGGTCACCGCCGACACCATCGTCAAATTCCTCTTCACCTCGGGCTCGACCAAAAGTCCGAAGGGCGTGATCACCACGAACCGCATGCTCTGCGCCAACCAGCAAATGATTCGCCAGAGCAACGTGTACCTGACCGAGCAGCCACCGGTGCTGGTGGACTGGCTGCCCTGGAACCACACCTTCGGCGGCAGCCACAACGTGGGCATCGTGCTGCGCAATGGCGGCACGCTGTACATCGACGACGGCAAGCCAACTCCGGCGGGTATGGCGCTCACGCTGCGCAACTTGCGCGAGGTGCCCAGCACCGTGCACTACAACGTGCCCAAAGGCTTTGAAGAAATCGTGCGCGCGATGGATACCGACACGCAGCTGCGCGACACCTTCTTCAAAGACTTGAAGGCCATGTTCTTTGCCGGTGCCGGCTTGTCGCAGGTGGTGTGGGACCAACTCGACCGCCATGCCGTGGCGTCCATAGGCCAGCGCGTGCGCATGATCACGGGCCTGGGCATGACCGAGACCGCGCCGACCTGCACCCACGCCATGCACGAGGGCGTGGCGTCTGGCCACATTGGGCTGCCCAACCCGGGCTGCGAGGTCAAACTGGTGCCGCTGGCGGGCAAGCATGAGATTCGTTTTCGCGGCGCGCATGTGATGCCGGGTTACTGGCGCGAGCCAAAGCTCACCGCCGAGGCATTCGACGACGAAGGCTTTTATTGCACGGGTGACGCGGCGAAGTTCGTCAACGCGCTCGACATCAACCAGGGTCTGCTTTTTGACGGCCGCATCGCCGAAGACTTCAAGCTTGCCACGGGTACCTTCGTCAGCGTGGGCCCGCTACGCGGCAAAGTTATAGCGGCCGGCGCGCCTTACGTGCAAGACGTGGTGGTGACGGGCATCGACCGCGACGAAATCGGCCTCTTGATCTTCCCGCGCGTGGACAGCTGCCGCGCGCTGGCTGGCCTGCCCGCCAGCGCCGGCCTGGCCGACGTGCTGCATGCGCCCACCGTGCGCGATGTGTTCCAGGCGCTGCTTGACCAGCTCTACGCCAGCGGCAGCGGCAGCGCCACGCGTCCGACGCGGCTGCACGTGTTGGTGGAGCCACCGTCCATCGACCAAGGCGAGGTCACCGACAAAGGCTCGATCAACCAGCGCGCGGTGTTGACGCATCGCGCCTCGCTCGTCGAGGCGCTGTATCTCGGCCAGAGCGCCGACCCGTTCATCGTGCTGGCCAAGCGTCCTGCTGCGGCTTGACGTCGATGACGCCCAGCTCGATGGTGTGATGGTGGTGCCGCCACGCGCCCCGACGCCAAAGGATGACGCCCGCGGCGCCCGCGCGAGCGCGCTCAACTACGGCACGCTCGCCGGCATCGTGGGCTTTCACCTTGCGCGCGCCACTGTCACCACCTATGAAGCCTTTGAGCAAAGTGTGGGCAAGCCCTTCGACTTGAAGAAGGCCGAGTTCTCGCTCTTGATGCTGGTGCTGGCCAACACCGACGTACCGCCCAAACGCCTGGCACGCGCGCTGGCCGTGACCGCGCCGCAGCTCACGCTCTTGCTCGACCGCATGCAAGCGCGCGGCCTGCTCAAGCGTGTACGCAACCCGCTGGACGGCCGATCGCAGCATGTGGTGCTGACGGCCAAAGGCGCCAAGCTCGCGCGTGACGCCGGCGCTGCCGCTGCGGTGATGGAGCGCCAATTGCAGCAGCGCCTGAGCCCGGCTGAACACGCCATGCTCATCGAGCTGCTGGACAAGCTGGCGCTGCGCCATGGCGTTTGAGCGCGCACTTGTGCTGGTCGCGCTGTTGGCCACGGCCTGCGCGACGCCCAACCCGCGCTCGGGGGACGGCTTTGCACGCTGGCGTGCTAACAATGCAGTCGAGGTGGCAGCGTTCGAGAACCATCTGCGTGGCCAACAGCTGCATGAGGTGGTGCCGCTGGCGCAACTGCTGCGCTCGGCCTCGTCGTGGCAAGACTGCCAGGCTCAACCTTACGCGGTGCCGCCAGCCGCACAGTGGGGTGACGCCAACGCCGTGCTGCGGCTGATCCAGGCTTTGAAGGCGCAGGGCGTGCTGAGTGCTTTCGAGGTGCATTCCAGCTACCGACACGCCGAGCTCAACCGCTGTGCGGGTGGCGCGGCGCGCAGTGCGCACCTGCTGGCCCATGCGGTCGACCTCACGCCCGCAAGTCCTCCGGCCTTGGCGCTAACACTCGAAGCACTGTGCAGCTTTTGGCGCACGCAGGGTGCTGCGTGGAAGATGGGCCTGGGGCGTTACCCCAGCGGGCGTATCCACATCGACACCTACGGCTGGCGTTCGTGGGGTGCCGACGGGCGCTCGCAAAATTCGCCGTGCGCGGCGGCGCCGTAAGCCACCGCTCAGTTCTGCGGCAGCACGTCGACCACGTCAAACCAGTTCGACCAGAAGAGCGGCCGGCGGTAGCCCACCAGCCAGGGCTGGTTCAGCGCCACCTGCACGAGGTGGGTGCGCAGCTTGTAGGGCATCCACGCCGCCGTCTGGCGTTTGGCTTCAAAAAACAATGCTTCGCGTTCGGGCCCGTCGGGCAGCAGCAGCAGCTGCGCAATCAGCGCGTTCATCTGCGGCAGGTTGAAGCGGCTCAGGTTGATGCCACCGCTGGCCGCGCCGTTGTAGCGCAAGAGGCCTTGCAGCCCGTCGGGCGAGCCTGCGCGCCCACTCACCGACCACAGCATGAGCTTGCCGGCGCGCGCGGCCTTGTACTGCTCGGGCCACTGCGCCACTTTGAAGTCGATGCGCAGGCCGATGGCAGCCATGTTGCGCTTCATCAGATCGTCGAACTTGCGTGTCTCCTGCGTTGGCTGGCTGGCCATTTCCAGCTGCAACGTGCGGCCGTCGGGCTGCTCGCGCCAGCCGTCGCCGTCGCGGTCGACGTAGCCGTACATGTCCAGCAGCGCGCGCGCCTTGGCGGGGTTGTACTCGCTCATCTCGCTGCGGTAGGCGGCATCGAATCCGCTCATGTTCAGCGTGATGGGCGACTGCGCCGCCACCGCCGCGCCATGGCGCAGAAGGTCGATCTCGCGCTTCACGTCGATGCCCAGACCAATGGCGCGACGCAGGGCAACTTGCGCCGGTGCATAACCTCCAACCAGAGGGTGTTCCATGTTGAACATGGTGTAGTAAGTGGAAGGCATCACGGTGCGTTCGCTGCGGATGCCGCGTTTGGCCAGATTCGGCGCCAGGCGCCCGCCAGGAACCGCCGTGTCGGTAAAGACATCGGGCAGGTCGACCCAGTCCGTTTCGCGGTTCAGAAAGGCCAGCCACATGGGTTGCATCTCATCGATGACGGCGACCTCCACGCGGTCAACCATGGGTAGGCGCCGGCCTTTCAACTGCGCGAGCATCGCCTGGCCCTCAACGTCGTTCGCAGCAGGCTCGGCCTCGTATCGCACCTCGCGGTAAAACGGGTTGCGCTCGAGCACGATGCGCGACGCGCGGCGCCACTCACCAAGCTTGAAGGGGCCCGTGCCGATGGGGTGCTGCATCGACAGTTCACCATGCGCTTCGATGACCTCACGCGCCACCGCCGCCAGTGAGTTGTCGGCGAGTTGTTGGTCAAAACGCGGGCGACTGAGGTCGAGCCGGAATTGCAGCGTGTAGCGGTCCAGCACGTGCAGGCCTTCGATCGGGCGGTCGTAGTCGAAGGCGCGTTTGCCGTCCACCGCTTCGCGCCTGCGCGCGGCCAGCCCGCTGATGCCGGCCTGCTCCAGCGAGCTCCAGCCGGGGCTCTTGTTGGCCGGGTCGGCGATGCGCGCAAAGCTGTAGGCGTAGTCAGCGGCCACCAGCTCACGCGGCTTGCCGCCAAAGCTTGGGTGCTCGGTGAACAAGATGCCCGCTCGCAGCTTCACCGTCCACACCCGAAAGTCGGCCGACGCCTCGGGCATGGCCAGCGCCGTGCGTGGGCGCAGCTTCACCGGCCGTGCCAGTGGGTCGTAGCCCAGCAGGGGCTCGAAGATGTGGCTGTGGATCAGCGACGAGCGGGCGTCGCCCGTGCGCGCGGGGTCGAAGCCGGTTTCGCTTTGCATGGCCAAGCGCAGCACTTTGGAGCCTGTCGTTGCCGGCGTGCTGGTGGCTTGAGCGCAGGCCATCGTGCAGGCCAAGCCAAGGCAACACACGAGCAAGTGGCGAAGGAACAGGAGCGAGCGATACATGTGCCGATGATGCCAAGCACGGGCGGCCGATTCGCCCTTCGAAGGCCGGGGAAACCCTGGGCAGCATGGTGTCGTGAACGGGCGTGTAAGGCCGGTCGAACGCGGCCGACCTAGAGCCACTTGCCTACTCAACCCACTACCTTTGGAGCCCGCACCATGCCACGTCAAACCACGCTTCGCACGCCCTCACGCCACCTGCTCGCTGTGGCCTTGATCGGCTTGTCTGCAGCCACTACCGCCAGCGCCCAAACCATGATGAGCGACGCCAAACCGATGATGGCGCCGGCCACGCCGGTGGACGCGGTCGATGCGCTGCAGGGCGTGTTTGGCAAGCACAAGGCGCGCGCCTCGGGCGCGAAAGGCTTTTGCGTGGCGGGCCATCTCGAAGGCGCGCCAGGCGCGGCAGCCATCACCAACGCGGCGATGTTCCGCGCCGACAAACGCTCACCCGTCATCGCGCGTTTTTCACTCGGCGGCGGCAACCCCAAAGCCGCTGATAACGCCAAGAGTGTGCGGGGTATCGCCGTGCGGGTGAGCGACGGCAGCGAGCGCCTGGACTGGGTCTTCGTTTCGGCGCCGCACTTCTTTGCGCAGACGCCCGAGCAGTTTGTTGAATTCCTCAAGGTGCGCGCTCCCGACCCCGCCACCGGCAAGATGAACCCCGAGGCCATCGCGGCCTTCTCCAAAGCCAACCCGGCGACGACCAAACAAGCCGCCTACATCGGCAGCCAGCCGTTGCCGGCAAGCTTTGGCACCGTGCCCTACTGGAGCACCAACGCCTTCATCGCCAGCAACGCTGCGGGCAAGACGCAGGCGCTGCGCTGGCGCTTCGAGCCCGTGGCCGGTCGCGTCGGTTTGAGCGAGGACGAAGGCAAGGCCAAAGGCGCCGATTTCCTGATGCCTGAGCTGGCCGAGCGCTTGAGTAAAGGCCCGGTGGTCTTCAACGTCATGGCGCAGCTGGCGCAGCCGGGTGACCAGCTCACCGACCCCACCGAGCCCTGGCCCGCCGACCGCGCTGAAGTGACCATGGGCCGCCTGGTCATCGAGCGCATCACGGGCCAGGCCTGCGACAACGAAACCTTCCTGCCCACCGTGTTGCCTGCGGGTCTGGCGCCGAGTAAGGACCCCGTGTTGGCCGCACGCAATGGTGCCTATGCAGTGTCGCTGGGCCGGCGGCTGAGCAACTGAGCGTCCCGCGCGGCAACTGAGATCGGCCGCATCGCTCACGCCCAGCGCGTGGAACGATGGCACGCACCGCTGGCGCGTCGACAATTCCCTTGCACCGTGCGTCCACGTTGCAAGTGAGAATCCGAACATGGCTAACACTCAAGACGAGGTTGAACAGGCACGCGAAGCCTTCTACGGCCGCGCCGATCGTCAACACCTGGCGCCGCTTTGGACGCGCCTGAAAAGCCTGGTGCCCAAAGAGCCCACGCCGGTGGGCGTGGTGCACCGCTGGGCTTACGCCGATGTGCGGCCTTACGTGATGGAGTCGGCCACACAGATCAGCGCGGCCGAGGCCGAGCGCCGGGTCTTGATCCTTGAAAACCCCGGCCTCAAAGGCAGCTCGCAGATCACGCAGTCGCTCTACGCCGGCTTGCAACTCATCATGCCCGGCGAAGTCGCACCCGCTCACCGCCATACGCAAAGCGCGCTGCGCTTCATCGTTGAAGGCAGCGGCGCCTACACGGCCGTGGACGGTGAAAAAACGCTGATGCAACCGGGCGACTTCGTCATCACGCCGGGCTGGACCTGGCACCACCACGGCCATGACGCCACCGGGCCCATGGTCTGGCTTGACGGGCTGGACATCCCCATCACGCACTTCTTCGGCAGCACCTTTCGCGAGGACCACCACGGCGAGTTGCCGCCCATAACACGCAGCACCGGCGACGCGCTGGCGCGCTTTGGCAGCGGCCTGTTGCCAGTGGGCTACCGCCATGGCTCGTTGAACTCTCCTGTCTTCAATTACCCCTATGCGCGCACCCGCGAAGCGCTGCATATGCTGGCGCAGGCCGGCGCGCCCGACGCGCACCAGGGCCACCTGATGCGCTACGTCAACCCCGTCGATGGCGGCTGGGCCATGCCGACCATGGCGACCATGATCCGGCTGCTGCCGCGCGGCTTTGCGACCCAGCCCTACCGCAGCAGCGACAGCATGGTGTTCGTCGTCGCCGAAGGTCAGGGCGAGCTGCGCGTGGGCGATCAAACGCTGGCGCTCACGCCGCATGACGTGGTGGTGGTGCCAGGCTGGCTGGCCTACACACTGCACGCGGCTGAGGAGCTCGTGCTGTTTTCGTACTCCGATCGCGTGGCGCAAGAGAAGCTGGGCTTGTGGCGCGAGCAGGTGTTTTGAGTCGCCGCAAGCCCACCACCTGAACCCTTTCGACGCAACATGAAAACCTATCAAATTGCCACCATCCCGGGCGACGGCATCGGCAAAGAAGTCGTGCCCGCCGGCCAGGAAGTTCTGCAAGCCCTGGCCAGCGCGAGTGGCACCTTCCGCTTCGAGTTTGAGAACTTCGACTGGGGCGGCGACTTCTACCGCACCCACGGCGTGATGATGCCCACCGACGGGCTTGACGCACTGCGTAGAAAAGACGCAATCCTCTTCGGCTCGGCCGGCGACCCGCACATCCCCGACCACATCACCCTGTGGGGCCTGCGCCTCAAAATCTGCCAGGGCTTCGACCAATACGCTAACGTTCGACCGACGCGCATCCTGCCCGGCATCGACGCACCGCTGAAGCGCTGCACGCCAGCCGACTTGAACTGGGTCATCGTGCGCGAAAACTCCGAGGGCGAGTACGCCGGCGTGGGTGGCCGCGTGCACCAGGGCCACCCGATCGAGGCCGCCACCGACGTCTCCATCATGACGCGCGCCGGGGTCGAACGCATCATGCGTTTCGCCTTCAAGCTCGCTGCGTCGCGGCCGCGCAAGCTGCTTACCGTCGTCACCAAGAGCAACGCGCAGTGCCACGCCATGGTGATGTGGGACGAGATCGCGCTGCAGGTGTCGCGTGAGTTCCCCGAGGTGCGCTGGGACAAGGAGTTGGTCGACGCCGCCACCGCACGCATGATCAACCGCCCGGCCTCGCTCGACACCCTGGTGGCCACCAATTTGCACGCCGACATCCTGAGCGACCTGGCCGCGGCGCTGGCCGGCAGCCTGGGCATTGCACCCACCGGCAACATCGACCCCGAGCGCCGCTACCCAAGCATGTTCGAGCCCATCCATGGCTCGGCGTTCGACATCATGGGCAAGGGCCTGGCCAACCCCATCGGTACCTTCTGGAGCTGCGTGATGTTGCTCGAGCATATCGGCGAGCCTGATGCTGCCGCCCGTTTGATGGCAGCTATTGAGGCCATCACCGCCGATGC
>JANMMH010000250.1:0-8038 GCA_031373055.1 Rubrivivax sp.
GCCTGAAACAAAAAGCGGCAGCCCCTGTAAGAACACGCCGCTGAAAATAAGTCAGCTTTCCATTTTAGCCTGTATCGGGGACCGGTTTGGCAGCGATTACAAGCAGCCCCCGGGCGTATCAGGTGGTCACCGGGCCTGCAGCCGGTTCACGTTTGACGCGGAACCAGGCCGCATACATCGCCGGAAGCGCCAGCAGGGTCAGCACAGTCGCCACCACCAGCCCACCCATGATGGCAACTGCCATCGGGCCCCAGAATACGCTGCGCGACAGCGGGATCATCGCCAGCACGGCCGCCGCGGCCGTCAGCACGATGGGGCGGAAACGCCGCACGGCGGATTCGACGATGGCGTCCCAGGCCGGCACGCCGCGGCCGCGGTCCTGCTCGATCTGGTCTATCAGGATTACCGAGTTGCGCATGATCATGCCCATCAGCGCAATCACCCCCAGCATCGCGACGAAGCCGAAGGGCCGGTTCAGCAGCAAGAGCGCCCCCGCTACCCCAGCGATGCCCAGCGGACCGGTCAGGAACACCAGCATCGATCGCGAGAAGCTCTGCAGTTGCAGCATCAGCAGCGTGAAGATGATGAACAGCATCACCGGCAAGCCCGCCGCGATGGACGCCTGGCCCTTGCCGGCTTCTTCCACGGCGCCGGCCACTTCGATGCGATACCCCACCGGCATGGTCGCCGCCAGTTGCTGCAGCTTGGGCCAGACCTGGGCGGTGACAGTCGGGCCCTGCACGCCTTCAACCACGTCACCCTGGATGGTGACGGCGTAGTTGCGACCCTCGCGCCACAGCACACCGGGCTCCCAGCCCAGGTTGACCTTGGCGACTTGCAGCAGCGGCACCGCGCGGCCGCTGCTGGTGGGCAGGTAGGCGTTGCCGATGTCGGTGATGGCGTTACGTTCTTCCACCGGCTGGCGCAGCACGATGTCGACGAGCTTGTCGCCCTCGCGGTACTGTCCGATGGTGGTGCCCGACAGAATGGTCCGCGACGCCTGCGCCAGGGCAGCGCTGGTGACGCCCAGGGCGCGCGCCTTGTCCTGGTCCACCTCCAGGCGTAGCACCTTGATCTGTTCGTTCCAGTTGTCGTTGACGCCGTGCATGCTGGGGTTGGCGCGCAGCACTTCCTTGGCGCGGTCGGCCCACACGCGCACGGGTTCGGCGTCCTGCCCGACGACACGGAACTGCACCGGGTAGGGCACCGGCGGCCCATTGGGTAGCAGCTTGACGCGGCCGCGAACCTCTGGGAACTCGCTGGCCAAGATCGCGGGCAGACGCACGCGCAAGGCTTCGCGCTCATTCAGGTCACGCGGCAACACGATGCTCTGGCTGACGTTTTGCTGCGGGAAGATCTGGTCCAGCGGCAGGTAAAAGCGCGGCACACCGCTGCCTATCCAGCTGGTGACTGTGGCGACGCCGCTCTCGCGCGACATGCGCGCTTCAAAGCGCTTGGACACCTCTTCACTTTGCTGCAGCGTGGCACCTTCAGGCAGCCAAAGATCGACCAGGAGTTCGGGCCGGCTCGAATCCGGAAAGAACTGCTGTTGCACACGCCCCAAGCCTACGATGCCCAGCGCGAGGCTCAAGAGCGTGACACCGATCGTCAACCAGCGGTGGCGCACGCACCAGCCCACCATGGCCCGAAAGCGCGAGTAAAACGGTGTGTCAAAGAGCTCATGTACTTCACCTGCGACGAGCTTGCTGCGCGACTTCAAGAGCCAAGCGCCTAGGTAAGGCACGAAGTACACCGAAACCAGCCACGAGATGAGCAGCGCGGCTGAGGTCACGGCGAAGATTGCGAACGTGTATTCCCCGGTGACCGACTTGGCCATGCCGATGGGCAGAAAGCCGGCCGCGGTGATCAGCGTGCCCGTGAGCATGGGCATGGCCGACACCTCGTAGGCAAAGGTAGCGGCGCGCATCTTGTCGTAGCCCTCTTCGAGCTTGCGCACCATCATCTCCACGGCAATGATGGCATCGTCGACCAAAAGACCCAGCGCAATGATCAGCGAGCCCAGCGAAATCTTGTGCAGCCCCACACCCCAGTAGTACATGCTGACGAAGGTGATGGCCAACACCAGCGGGATCGTGATGCCCACCACCAGGCCCGGCCAGATGTCGATGCGCAGCGGCCGAAAGTGCAGCCCTAGGCTGATGAAGCTAACAGCCAACACGACGGCCACCGCTTCCAGCAGCACCGCCACAAATTCGTTGACCGAGCGCGCCACGGCACGCGGCTGGTCTTGCACCTGCTCCAGCGTGATGCCCAGCGGCATCTCCAATTGCACCTGCGCGGTAGCCGCTGCAAGCGCCTTGCCCAACTCGATGATGTCGCCGCCCTTGGTCATCGAAACACCGAGCGCGACCACGTCCTTGCCCTGGTGGCGCACCTTGGTGCTGGGCGGGTCGACGTAGCCGCGTTGCACGCTGGCAATGTCGCCCAGGCGGATCATGCTGGCCACGTTGGTGGCGGGGTTGACGGCGCGGATGGGCAAGCGCTGCAGCTCGTCCACCGAATTGAACTGCCCCGCCACGCGCACCGCCAGGTTTTCGCTACCAGCGTTAAGTTGCCCGGCACCTTCCACGGCGTTTTGCGCGCCGATCTGCGCGATGACCTGGTTCATGTCCAGGCCGAGTTGCGCCAGGCGTTTCTGCGAAATCTCGATGAAGATGCGCTCGGCCTGCGCGCCGAAGATCTCGACCTTGGAAACGTCGGGCACACGCAGCAGGCGCTGGCGCACGCGCTCGGCGTGCACACGCAGCTCTTCGCGGCTAAAGCCGTCGGCCGAGAGTGCAAAGATGCTGCCATAGACATCGCCAAAGTCGTCGTTGAAGACCGGACTGATGACCCCTGCGGGCAGCGTGGCGCGCATGTCACCGACCTTCTTGCGCGCCTGGTACCAGGCGTTGGCCACTTCTTTGGCGGGTGACGAATCTTTGAGCTGAAGGATGGTCAGTGACTCACCGGGCTTGGTGTAACTGACGATCTTGTCGGCGTACGGTGCCTCTTGCAGCGCGCGCTCGATCTTGTCGGTGACTTGGTCGGCCATCTGCAACGCCGACGCACCAGGCCAAAAGGCCTGCACGACCATTGCGCGAAAGGTGAACGGTGGGTCTTCGTCCTGGCCGAGCTGAAAGTACGCGGCGAAGCCCAGCAGCAGCAACACGACCATCAGATAACGCGTAAGCGCAGGGTGCTCAAGCGCCAGGCGCGAGATGTTGAAACGCTGGGGTGCGTGGCTGTCAGTGCTTGGGGAGCTCATGGTCGACGGCGCCCTCAGGGCTTGACGGGCGCGGGCGCGGGCGACGCCATCGGTGGCGCCATGGATGACGCCACAGACGCCGGCACCACGCTGCTACCGGTAGACACGGCGGCGCTATAGAACTTCACCTTCTGCCCTGGCGTCAAGACATGCACGCCTGCCGTGACCACGTCTTGCCCCGCGCTCAGGCCCGACGCGATCACGACTTCGTTGCCCTCGGCGCCAGCCACCACCACCGGTACCTGGCGCACCGTCATCGAGGCGCGGTCAACCAGCCACACCGCCGACTGCTCACGCTGGCGCGTGATGGCACTCAAGGGCAGCTTTACCGCACCCTCTTTGCGCGGAAGGTTGAGCACCACCGTGGCGGTCTGCCCCAGTTGCAGCGCGGCCGCGCCGAGATCCGCCTTGGCTTGAAAGGTGCGTGTCACGGGGTCGGCGCTGGCCGCGATTTCACGCAGCGTTGCCGGCACGGTGGCGGATGTGCCCCACATCCGAACCATCAGCGCATCACGCTGGCCGCGCAGGGCCTTGAGCGCCAGCACGCTGTCTTCGGGCACCGCAAAGACGACGTCACGCGCTCCGTCCAGCGCCAGGCGCAGCACGGGTGCACCTGCGGCAAGCACGGTGCCGACTTCGGCATCGACACTGGTGACCACACCAGAGGCGTTGGCAGTCAGCGTGGTGTAGGCCGCCAAATTGCGCTGCACCACGGCTTGCGCGCGCGCCTGATCAAGCTGCGCCTGGGCTGAGGTGAGCGCCATGCTGCGCCGCTCAAGCTCCAGGCTGCTGATGAAACCTTGCTCGCGCAGTTCCTTGTAGCGGCGCAGCTCAGCCGCCACCAGTTCAACGTTAGCTTGCGCGGCGGTCACGGCGGCGCGCGCGCTGTCCTGGCCCTGGCGCAAGTCCTCGGGGTCGAGCTGGGCCAGCACCTGGCCAGCCTTCACGCTCATGCCCAGCTCCGCTTGGCGCTGTGTGAGCTTGCCCGCCACGCGGAAGGACAGCCGCGTTTCGCTGCGCGCGCGCACTTCCGCCGCATATTCGTGGCTGCCGCCGGCGCTTCCCAGCGTCACCGTCACCGTGCGCACGGCACGAATCGGTTCGGGTTCAGCTTCGCGCTTGCTGCATGCAAGGAGCACGCAGGCCAGCAACAAGGTCACTACAGAATTAAGCGCGGATCGATTCAAGATCTTCATGGAAGGGTCTTCAATTCTTGCGTGATGTCGGCGTGGACTCACCACCCGTTTGAACGTTACTGACTGACCGGTCAGTAATATAGGCGCGCGTCTTTGACGTGTCAAACGCAGGTGTTTGCCTGACGCGCCCGAATGCCTGCGTCGCCCGGCGAGAATCCGACCGTGGCTGTCGAACATTACGAAAACTTTCCCGTCGCGTCGTGGCTGTGTCCGCCTTCGATGCGGCCCGCCGGGCGCGCGATCTACCGCTTTGCGCGCACGGCGGACGATCTGGCCGACGAGGGCGACGTGCCAGCGGCACAGCGCGAGGCCGATCTGGCGCAGTACCGCAGCGATCTGGTGGCTGTGTTCGCCGGCCGCGCGACCAGTGCACGATGGTCGGCCGTGTTCGCCGAGCTCGCCGTGCAGGTCGACGCACACGCGCTGCCCTTTCAGCCACTGGCAGACTTGCTCTGGGCGTTCACACACGACGTGCACAACCCGGGCTATGCCACGCGCGAAGAGCTACTGGGCTACTGCGCGCACTCGGCCAATCCCATCGGGCGTTTGTTACTGCATCTCTATGGTGTCAACGATGCGCTCTCGCTGCGCCAAAGCGACGCCATTTGCAGCGCGCTTCAGCTGGCAAACTTCTGGCAAGACCTGAGCGTCGATTTGCCGCGCCAGCGCTGCTACCTGCCGCAGCTTGAGCTCGACAGCCACGGCCTGCGCCGGCATGAGCTGCTCGCTTCATCAACGCACGCTGCGAGCGCCCTGCCCACTCTCGTACGCGAGCTCTGCCGTTGGACAAGCGCGCTGATGCATGAAGGCATGCCGCTGGCCACGCGCCTGCCGGGCCGCATCGGCTGGGAGCTGCGGCTGGTGGTGCAAGGCGGCCTGCGCATCCTGGAGAAGATCGAGCGCCAAGGCTTCGACACCCTGGCGCATCGGCCTGCGGTTCGGCCCGTCGAGCTGCCACTGCTCGCGTGGCGCGCCCAGCGCATGCGCGCGAGCAACACGGGCCGCGCTGCGTGACGCCGCAGCAGTATGTGCAAGAGCGTGCCGCCGCCAGCGGCTCGTCCTTCTATTACGCCTTCATGTTTCTGCCACCACCACGGCGTGCGGCAATCACGGCCTTCTACGCCTTCTGTCGCGAGGTTGACGACGTCGTTGACGAGATGCACGACAGCTCGGTGGCCGCCACCAAACTCGCGTGGTGGCGTGGCGAGGTGGCCGCCACTGTGGCCGGGCGCCCGACCCACCCGGCCACACAAGCGCTGCACGTCTGCATGGCCGACTACGCCATCCGCAGCGAGCACCTCAACGCCGTCATCGACGGCTGCCAGGTCGACCTGCAACAGACGCGCTTTCTCGACTACGCGTCACTCCAACGTTATTGCCATCTCGTCGCGGGAGTGGTGGGCGAGGTGGCGAGCAACATCTTCGGCCGCAGCCAGCCATCCACCTTGGCGTACGCCCATGGCCTGGGCCAGGCCATGCAGCTGACCAACATCATTCGCGACGTGGGCGAAGACGCGCGCCGAGGCCGCATTTACCTGCCGATGAACGAGCTGCAGCAGTTTGACGTGAAGGCGCACGACATCCTGCGCCGCGAAGCGCCATGGGGCTACAGCGAACGCTTCGAGGCCTTGATGCGCTTTCAGGCGCAGCGCGCCCATACTCTCTATGACCAGGCGCTGGCGCAGCTGCACGTCGACGATCGCGTGGCCCAAAAGCCCGGGCTGATGATGGCCAACATCTACCGCACGCTGCTGCGCGAAATTGAAGCGCAGGGCTTTCGCGTGCTGCACCAGCGCACGTCGCTCACGCCCGTGCGCAAGCTCTGGATCGCCGCACGCACGCATCTGCGCGGGTCTTGATGCGACCGCACTTGGCCATCGTCGGCGCGGGCTGGGCGGGTTTGGCCGCTGCCGTGCGCGGCGTGCAGGCCGGCTTTCAAGTAAGCGTCTTTGAGATGTCGCACCAACCGGGCGGGCGTGCGCGCAGCCTTGACGACGCACCCGACGCGCTGGACAACGGGCAGCACATCCTCATCGGTGCCTACACACGCACGCTAGCCTTGATGCGCGAGCTGGGCGCCGACCCGGCTGTGCTGCTACACCGCATGCCGCTGGCACTGCGCTTCCCCGACGGCGCTGGCCTGGCGCTTGCCGCAGGTGCGCCGGTGTCGAGCTTGCTCATCGGCATCGCACGCTTCGCAGGCACCACCGCGCGCGAGCGTCTGAGCCTGACGCAACATGCATTGAGCTGGGCCGCGCGTGGCTTTCGCTGCGACGAGACACTCACCGTTGACGCACTGTGCGTCGGCATGGCACCACGCATACGCCAGCTGCTCATCGACCCGCTGTGCGTAGCGGCGATGAACACCCACGCACGCGACGCCAGTGCGCGAATCTTTCTGCGCGTCCTGCATGACGCGCTGCTGGGTGGCAAGGGCAGCGCCGACTTACTGTTACCGCGCCGGCCACTGTCTGAGCTGACACCACAGCCGGCACAGCAATGGCTGACGCGGCACGGCGCCGCGTGGCTGCCCGGAACGCGTGTTCAGCAGTTACAGCGTGAGCGCGACGGCTGGCAGCTCGACGGCCAGGACTTCGACGCCGTGGTGCTGGCCTGCTCGTCGACCGAAGCCGCGCGCCTGACGCGGGACGTGGCGCCATCGTGGGCGCAAGACGCTGCCGCGCTGCGCTTCGAACCCATCGTCACCGTCTACGTTCAGGCGGACGGTGCGCGGCTGCCGTCAGCCATCACTGCGCTGCACGAAGGGCCGCAGGCGCCGGCCCAGTTCGTCTTCGACCACGGCCAGCTCGGCACCTGCGCGGGCCGATTCGCCTGCGTGGTCAGCGGCGCGCAGCGCTGGGTCGACGCCGGCATGCCGGCTACTGAGCTGGCCGTGCTGGCGCAACTGCGCGACGCGTTTCCCGCCGGCACCTGGCCGCACGCACCGACGGTGCTTCGCAGCGTGGCCGAGAAGCGCGCCACCTTCCGCTGCACGCCGGGCCTGCGTCGCCCGCCCAGCCACGTCGCGCAAGGCCTTGTGGCGGCGGGCGACTACGTCGACGGACCTTACCCCGCCACGCTCGAAGGCGCGGTGCGTTCAGCCGAACGCGCCATTGACGGCCTGCGCCAGAGCCACGCCGATTGACGTTCGCGTCGCGCCGCAGCCGTCGCGCATAGTTTGTCGTTATGCAGGCCTCACTTTCGCGATGCAAAATGCACTCACCCCCAAAGTACCCACGATGAGCCCGCCCATCACACCCGCGACAACCGCCACCCCCACGATCCAGGTTCTGGAGCGCATGTTCAGCGTGCTCGACATGCTGGCCGCACAGCGCGACCCGGTGTCACTGAAGCAGATCAGCATCAGCACCGGCCTGCATCCGTCCACCGCGCACCGCATCCTCAACGACTTGACCATCGGCCGCTATGTCGACCGCCCTCATGCCGGCCAGTACCGGCTCGGCATGCGGCTGCTGGAGCTGGGCAACTTGGTGAAGGCCAGGCTCGACGTGCGCGAAGCCGCGCTGGCGCCGATGCGCGAGCTGCACAAGCTGACGCACCAACCGGTAAATCT
>JANMMH010000266.1:0-4050 GCA_031373055.1 Rubrivivax sp.
GCGCATATCAGCCAGGTACTGCTCGACGCTCTTGCCCAGCAGCTTGGCGAAGTATTCGTTCTGCCAGGCACCCAGCCCCGTGGTCACATGGTTGGGGCAGATGGCGTTGACGGTGACCTGGTGCGCCGCCAGCTCGATGGCCGCCACGCGCGTGAAACCGATTACGCCGTGTTTGCTGGCGCAGTAGGCCGCCGCGTGCGGGAAGCCTGACTTCGCCGCTTGACTCGCGATGTTGACGATGCGCCCGCCACGGCCCTGGCTGATGAAACGCTTGGCCACCGCTTGCGTGGCCGCAAACACGCCGCGCAGATTCACGCCGTGAACGGTGTCCCACTCTTCCATCGACATCTCGATGAGCGGCTTCATCAAGTAGCCCACCCCGGCGTTGTTGACCAGGATGTCGACGCTGCCGTAGTACTTCACCGTGCGCGCCACCAGCGACTCGATCGACGCGGCGTCGAGCATGTTGCAGGCCAGCGCCGTGGCCTTGCCGCCTGCGGCCACGATGTCGGCGACCACCGCGTTCATCTCGTCGCTGGCGCCTATGGCCGAGGCCGGCAAGTTGGCGCCGCCCGCCGCGCCGATGTCCGACACCACGACCTTCACGCGCTCCATCGCCAGGCGCATGGCCATTGCCGCGCCCAGGCCACCACGGCGGCCGGCGCCGGTGATGATGGCCACCTTGCCAGAGAGCTCAGGGTACGTCGCCATCACAGTGCCTCGGTCAGGATGAAGAGCGGGTTGTCGGCAAAACCCTGGAACGCCGCCGAGACCTTTTGCATGGCCTCGCTGCCCACGTCTCTGCCCAGCTGCGCCATGTCGTTGATGCGCAAGATCTCGATGTACTGGTAGGGCGACGGCCCGCCGGTGAGCAAGCCGTTGGCCTTGAGCACTTCGAATTTGTCGACCGAAGGCAGCCCACCCGCAGTGGGCAAGTCAACCTCACGCGCCCAGCGTTCGTAGGCGGCTTGCTGGGCCGTGTCTTTGAGGTTGAAGAGCACGATGATCGTGGTCATGAAAGCTCCTGATGCTTGCAAAGGGCGGTGGACGTGGTCTTGAGTTGTCCGGACAAAGTTTAGCGCCCCATCGATGCCAAGGAACCGTATCCCGCGCGCCCGGCCAGACCTACCAAAACCGGTACTTCAAATCCACCCCGTAAGTACGCGGCACGTTCAGGTAGACGTCGGCAATGGCCAGCGCGCTCAAGTCAAAGCCCCCTGTGTAGTAGCGCTTGTTGGCCAGGTTCTTGCCCCACAAAGACGCTGACCACTTGCCACCCGCGGCTTCATAGCCCGCACGCGCGTCGACGATGCTGTAGGCGTCGGTCTTGATGATGGGTGAGTTGGTGAGGTTCTGGAAATGCTCGCCCACATGCTTCATCTGCGCGCCAAAAACCATGCTGCCGTTGCCCATGGCCACGCGGTAGCTGGTGGACAAACCGTATTGCAGCTTGGGCGCTTGCTTGAGCTGCTTGCCGTCGAAGGTGGCGGCGTTGGCCGTTGTGTAGTCCTTGTACTTCGCGTCCAGCGTGCCAAGGTTCATGCTCACCTGCCAGGCCTTGGTGAGCTGCGCCGAGGTGTCAATCTCCACGCCTTTGATCACGGCGCTGGCGGCGTTGGTCAGCACCGAAACGCCGGCTGCATTGAAGGCCGTGAGCTGCAGGTCTTTGTAGTCGTTCTGGAAGACGTTGATGTTGAAGCGCCCCGCGCCGTTCATGAAGCTGGCCTTCATGCCCACCTCGTAGGTCAGCACCGTCTCGGGCTTGAGCGTGAGTGCTGCGGCCGCCGCCGTGCCGGCGCGGCCGTTGAAGCCGCCACTCTTGAAGCCGGTGGTGGCCGAGCCGTAGAGCAGCATGTCTTGGCTGACCTGCGCGTCCAGGCCGAGTTTCCAGTCGGTGCGGCTCCAGCTGTTCTTTGCCGCGAAGTCGAAGTTGAGCGTGCCGTTGGCGCGCGCGGCATTGAGTGAAAAGTCTTTCGTCTCGCGGCTGCTGCGCGCGCCGAAGGTGGCTTTGACGACGCTGTTGAAGCGGTAGTCCGCCTGGCCGTACAAGGCGGTGGCAGTGGTGTCTTGCTTGACGGTGGTGATGCCACCGGTGGCGAAGATATCTTGGCGCGTAGGTTGGTCGTTATGTTCCTTGAAGACAAAGAGCCCGGCTGTCCAGCTGAGGGGCCCTTTGCCGCTGGAGACCAGCTGCGACTCGTAGCTCTTCTGGTTCTGCGTCTGGTTCTGGTAGAGGTGGAACGACGTGGCGCGCGAGCCGTCAAGGTCGATGAAGAGCTCGTTGTGCATGCGCCGGTAGGTGGCGATGTTGCGCCATTCAAAGCCGCCCATGTCGGTGGAGCTGGTGACGCTGATGCCGCCTTGCTCGAGGTCGTTGATGCCGGTGTTGAGATTCGTCTCGATGGTGCTCAGGTTGCCGTCAGCGTTGTTGATCGGGCGGTTGAATTTGGCGTTGCCCGCCGCGTCGATCACGCCCGAGGCGTAGACCGGGCCGCTGCGCTGCTTCAAGGTGTCGATCGAGACACGCAGGCTGGTGTCCTTGGTCAAGGACATGGCCAGGCCCAGGCGCGCGCCGACCATCTGCTCGTCATTCACCTTGCTGCCATTCGTGATGTCGCGCAGGTAGCCGTCGCGGTGCTTGCTCATCAGGCCAAAGCTTGCGGCCACGGTGTCGCCAATGCGCCCGCCGCCACTCAAGTTGGCGTCGATGCGCCCGAGGTTGCCAATGCGCGTATCGGCTTCCAGGCGCTGCTCACCACTCGGCGTCTTGGTGATGTAGCGCACCGCGCCGCCGGTGGCGTTGCGGCCGTAGAGCGTGCCTTGCGGACCACGCAGCACTTCCACGCGCTGCAAGTCGAACATGTCGAACATGGCGCCGGTTTGGCGCGCGACGTAGGTGTCGTCGATGTAGATCGCTACCGACGGGTCGGCGGTGAAGAGCGACTCATCGGTGCCCACGCCGCGCATGAAGATCTTGGCGCCGGTGCTGGTGCCAGTGTTCTGCTCGATCACGATGTTGGGCACTTCGAGCTTCAAGTCGTCAAGCCGGCGGATCTGCTTGAGGTCCATCTCCTTGCTGCTGATGGCGGTGATGGCCAGCGGTGCCTTCTGGATTTCTTCGTTGCGCCGCTGCGCGCTCACGGTCACCACCGATTCGTTGTTATCAGCCGCCGTGGCGGGCGTGGTTTGGGCGTGGGCGGGTGCTGCGCTGAAGGCCAGCAAGGCGGCTGCGGCCAGGGTGGATCGGGCCGGGAAGTTGGTGTCGACGGTCATCGGATGTCTCCTGCGTTCTGGGGTGGTGGGGCGGGTAAGAAGGGTTGTGAACGGCAATTCGTTCGGACAGGTTTAAGCAGCGTGATCGGGCGTGGAGTGCAGTGACGTGGAAGAGAGTGCGGCGCGCCACAGCGCCGGCAGCAGCACACCTGCGCGCAGCATTTCCACCACATCGGCATGCAAGCGCCATGGCGACGGCGCCGCGCTGTGCGCCACCGCCGCAACGTCGCTCGCGGCCCAGGGCAGGAACAGCGCACGCTGGCGCGCCCAGTTCCAGGCGGCGAGCAACTGGCTGCCCTGCGCGTCGGGTGTGGTGCTGGGCAGGCCGGCGAGCAACCGTGCGGCGTCGGGCGGGCTCAGGGCCGGCAAGGCGTCGCTCACCGTCATACCGGCACAGCGCGCACCGAGCTGCAGGGCAAGCGCGGCGCCAAACGTCGCGCTGGCGCCATAGGCAAGGATGTTGATGCGCTCAGCTTCGGGGTTAGCGACTTCGCAACCCTGCACGATCGCAGCGGCCACGCTGTCGGCGCTCAGGCCCGTGTCTTGCCAGCCGCTGCTGGCGCCATGGCCCGGTAGGTCGATGACAGCGCGGCTGCATGTGCCCACGCCGGGCTGTACGAACGCGGCCGCCGTGCCGATCTCGGGCAGCACGACTTCGAGCTCGCGCGGCGCGCCGGCATGCAGGCGCAGGGCGATGTCGCCTTGCGGGGTGGGCACCACCCGGCGCGAGCGGCTGGCCGCTTGCGCCACGACGGTGCTGGCCACCACGCTCGTTGC
>JANMMH010000268.1:0-18092 GCA_031373055.1 Rubrivivax sp.
TCGATGTTGACCTTGGCGTGGTTGTGAATGCCGGCGTGCAGCAGCGCTTCGTTGAGCGACTTGTACGAGTCCGACAGGTCGGTGTACTTGCCGCACATGCCGATCTTCACGCTGGTTTGTGGGTGCTCAACTTCGTTGACCAGCATGTCCCAGCGCTTCAGGTCGGCGGGTTTGGTCAGCAGCTGCAGCTTCATGCAGATGAGCTCGTCCAGCCCCTGCTCGTGCAGCAGGCGCGGCACCTTGTAGATGGTGTTCACGTCCCACATGCTGATGACGCCATGCGGCAGCACGTTGGTGAAGAGGCTGATCTTCTCGCGCTCTTCATCGGGAATAGCGCGGTCGGCCCTGCACAGCAGCACGTCGGGTTGGATGCCGATTTCGCGCATCTTCTGCACCGTGTGCTGGGTCGGCTTGGTCTTGAGCTCACCCGCCGTGGCGATCCAGGGCACGTAGGTCAGGTGCACGAAGGCGGTGTTCGTGGGCCCGAGCTTCAGGCTCATCTGGCGCACGGCTTCCAGGAATGGCAGCGATTCGATGTCGCCCACCGTGCCGCCGATTTCGACGATGGTCACCTGCGTGGCCGGGTCGGCCCCGGCGCCGCGCCTGATGAATTCCTGGATCTCGTTGGTGACATGCGGGATGACCTGCACGGTCTTGCCCAGGTAGTCGCCGCGGCGCTCTTTTTCGAGCACGCTTTTGTAGATCTGGCCGGTGGTGAAGTTGTTGCTGCGCTTCATGCGCGTGGTCACGAAGCGCTCGTAGTGGCCGAGGTCGAGGTCGGTCTCGGCGCCGTCGTCGGTGACGAACACTTCACCATGCTGAAACGGGCTCATGGTGCCCGGGTCGACGTTGAGGTAGGGGTCCAGCTTGATCAGTGTGACCTTGAGGCCGCGCGATTCGAGGATCGCTGCGAGCGACGCCGCCGCGATGCCCTTGCCCAATGAGGACACGACGCCGCCGGTGACGAACACGAACTTGGTCATGGTGTGTTGCGAGGCCCCGGCAGCCAGGGAAATTCGCCTTCGTGGTAAAGCGCGATTATAGGCGTGGGGGTGGCGCAGACCGCATGGCCAACACAGCGCATGACGCCCGCGCAAGGCCCTTGCGCTGCGCGCTAGACTCGTCGCGACATGGGCGGGGTGGCATGACCGAACACGAGCTGTTGCGCAAAGCTGAAGCGCTGTCTGGCAAGGGCGGCTTTGCCATCGACACGGCCACGTTCACGCTGTGCTGGACACCACAGACCTTTCGTCTGCACGGCCTGACGCCGACCGAGCCGCAGCCCAATCTGGATCAAGCCCTGGGCTTCATCCACCCCGACGACCGGGCACGCTGGCACGCTGGTTTCGAGCGTGCCCTGAATGAAGGCCGCGATTTCGACCTCGAAGGGTTGATGCTGCCTGCCGCAGGCGAGCCCAGCCGCGTGCGCGCCGTGGGCCGCTGCGAACCTGCGGGGCCCGGCCGATGGCTCGTGGTGGGCACCCTGCAACCGAGCACGATGCCGATGGCCTCGGCGCTGGAGTTTGTCGTCTCGGCCGCCGGCATCGGCATCTGGGAGATCCATGTCACCAGCGGTGAAGAGGCCTGGAGCGACATCACGCTGGCGATGTATGGCCTGCCCCCAGGCTCGAAAGCGCCGACGCGCACGCAGTGGCGCGAGGACTACCTGCACCCCGATGACCGTGCCCGCGCTGCCGCGCGTGTGGACGACTTTATGGCCACACAGCGCCCCTACGAGCTTGACTACCGCATCCGCCGCAAGGACGGCACGCTGCGCTGGCTGCATTCACGCGCGGTCTTCGCCTACGGGGACCGTACGCGTGTGCTGGGCATCACCCTGGACATCACTGAACGCAAGCTCGCCGAGCAGCGTGCGGCGCAGGCCTTAGCGGTGCTTGACGTGTCTGCGGCGCAGACTGGGTTTGGCTTTGGCTACCGCGATCTCGACGACCACGACCACGACCACGAAAACGGCGGTTCGTTTTGGAGCTCACAGCTCAAGACCATGTACGGTCTGGAGCAAGACGGAAGGACACCGGACTTTGAGGAGTTCCTGAGCCTGATCGACCCGCAGGACCGCGAGCGCACGGCCTTGCAGCTACAGCAGGCCACCGAGCCCGGCCAGGTGCACGACACCGAGTTCAACCTGCGCCGGCGCAACGACGGGAAACTGCGCCATTTCGTCAACCGCGCGGTGGTGCTGCGCAACGCCGACACCGGTGGGCTGCGGCGTTATTACGTGGTCATTGATTTGACCGATCTGCGCGCCCGCGATGCCGAAGTGGCCGAGCTGCTAGAGAGGCTCAAGCTCACGACCGAAACCAGTGGCATCGGCACCTGGGAGCGCAACCTCGTCACTGGTGTGGGCGTCTGGGATGCCACCATGCGTGCGCTGCACGGCTTCAATCACGATGTCGCCGCCCCCAGCCATGAGCAATACATGAGCATGGTGCACCCCGAGGACCGCGAGGCCTTGCTGGCGAACTGGCAGATGACGCGTGAGGACGACCGCACGGCGATTGACTACCAGGCGCGTTTCGTGCTGCCCTGCGGCCGCGTGCGTTGGCTGCAAACGCGCGGGCGCATTCAGCTTGGCAGTGACGGCACACGCCTGCGCCGCATGGGCATCTGCTTCGACATCACCGAGCGCCATGAAGCCGAGGCCGCGCTTCGCGCCAAAGTCTTGGCCGAACAAGCCAACGCCGCCAAGACCGAGTTCCTCTCGCGCATGAGCCACGAGCTGCGCACGCCGCTCAACGCGGTGCTGGGCTTCGCTCAGCTGATGGCGCTGGACAACGATGAGCCCCTGGGGAGGCGGCAACGCGAACGTCTGGAGCATGTGCACACGGCGGGTTGGCACCTGCTCGCACTCATCAACGACGTGCTCGACCTCGCTCGCATCGAGTCGCGCCAGGCTTTGGTCAGCTTGGACTGGGTGGCCCTGCCGATATTGATTGAGGAAGCCATGGCGATGACGGCCGTAGCGGCCACACAGCGCGGCATCGAGGTCTCGTTCGTGCAGAGTCTTGGCACGCCCGCGTGGGTCTGGGCCGACCGAACGCGTTTGGCGCAACTGCTGCTCAACTTGCTCAGCAACGCCATCAAGTACAACGTTGACGCGGGCCGCGTTGAGCTTCACGCCTTGGTCAACGACGCTGCCGAGCTGGTGCTGACCGTGCGCGACACCGGCATGGGCATGTCGGCGCAGCAACTGCAAAGTCTGTTCGAGCCCTTCAACCGCCTGGGCCGTGAGAACAGCGGCATTGAAGGCACGGGCATTGGCCTGACGCTGTCGAAGTCGATCGCCGAGCAAATGGGCGGGCGCCTGGAAGTGCAGAGCAGCGCCGGCCAAGGCAGCGAATTCCGCATCGTGCTGCCGCAGCCGCAAGGTGCCGACGCCGCGCCGCCGCGCCACATCCAAAGCGCGCGCTGAGACCCGCGCCGACCCTGCACGACACCCTGCGTTACGATCGCTGCGCTTGCACCAGGTGCCTGCCGCCCGCGTTGAAGGCGGTGGGTTCAACGGGAAGCCGGTGAGCACGAAGGGAAGACCTTTGTTGCAATGCCGGCGCTGCCCCCGCAACGGTCAGCGAGGAGCGTTTTGCACAGCAGCCACTGGGCCCGCATGCGGGCCTGGGAAGGCGCAAAACGCCTCCGATGTCCATCACCGACATCGGCACTCGCGAGCCCGGATACCGGCCTGATGCATGGGATGCTGGCGCCTGCGGTGGGCGGCGCGGGCGGGGCTGCCCGTGGTGTGTGCTGCATGCGCGGGCGTCCTGTCTTCATCACCCTCACGTTAACTCCAGCGTTATCACGTCATTGCCGCACGGGGTGTGCGGCTGGAGCTCACTGTGTCTGTTTTGAAATCTTGGCGCGCCCTGGTGGCCGCCCTTGTCGTCCTTCCCTGCCTGTCCTATGGGCAGGCTACTGTGGTGATCACCGGCGCGCGCGAAGCCATCAGCGTGGAGCGGCTGGCCGCCGACGTGGTGGTGATTGAGCGCGCGCGCATCGAGGCCTCGGCCAGCGATTCGCTGGAAGCGCTGCTGCAGCGTGAGGCCGGGTTGCAAATGTCGCGCAACGGCGGACCGGGTGCCAGCGCCGGGCTCTTCATCCGTGGCGCCTCGTCGGCGCAGACGCTGGTCTTGATCGACGGCGTGCGCGTGGGCTCGGCCACCACCGGGCAGGCCGAGTTCGAAGGCTTGTCGCTGGCCAACATCGAGCGCATCGAGGTGCTGCGCGGTCCGGCCTCCAGCCTCTACGGCGCCGACGCGCTGGGCGGCGTGGTGCAGATCTTCACGCGCCGCGCCGCTCCGGGTTTGTCGCTCGCCGTCGGTGCCGGGGGCATGGGCGCGCGCGAAGGCACGCTGACGGCGGCGGGCCAACTCGGCGCGCTGGCGGCCACCGCGAGCCTGACCCGTGAAGAGATGACCGGCGTGTCCGCGCTTCGTGCGGGTGACACCTTCGGCAACTACAACCCTGACCGCGACGGCTTCAAGCGCAGCAGCGCCAACGCCCGTTTTGCGCTGACACCCAACGCTGGCCACGAGCTGGCGCTGCAACTGCATGGCAGCCGCTTGAACGCCCAGTACGACAGCGCCGAGTACCTGCCGCCGAACTACGCGCCCGATCCCAGGCCCGACTTTCGCAACCATCTGACCCTGCAAAGCGCGGCCCTCGAGCACCGCGGCCAGTGGGCGCCGGCGTGGACGAGCCTTGTGCGCGCCTCAACGCAGCGCAGTGAACTGGACAGCGGTGGCAGCGTGATGGATCACTTCAACACGCGACGTCAACAGCTCGACACCCAGCTCACCTGGCGGCCACAGCGCGACCAGCAGCTCACGCTGGCGCTGGATGCGCTGATTGAGCGCGCCAGCTCCACGTTGTACGTGGCCGACGTGTCGCGGCGCAACCTCGCCCTGGTGCTGGCCTATGCCGGGCCCGTGGGGCTGCTGGACGTGCAGGCCGACGCGCGCAGCGACCACAGCTCCATCTACGGCCAGGTCGGCAGCGGCCGGCTCGGCGCCAGCCTGGCGCTTACACCTGGCGTTAGGCTGCGCGGCCTCATCGGTAATACTTTTCGCGCGCCCAGCTTCAACGACCTCTACTACCCGGGCTTTGGCGTGGCCACGCTCAAGCCCGAACGTGGCCGCAGCGGCGAGCTCGGGATCCATGCCCAAGCCGGCGCCAGCGAGGCCTCAGCCACCGTGTGGCGCAATCGTGTACGTGAACTCATCGCCTACGAGAGCGACCGCAGCTTTTGCCCACCAGGCTTTGCGTACGACTACGGCTGCGCGCGCAACATCGGGCGCGCCCGGCTGCAGGGCGCCAGCCTCGTGGCGTCGACGCGCTCCGGCCCCTGGCGGCTGGCCGGGCGCGTTGACTTTCTTGACGCGCGCGACGAGCTCAGTGGCAGCCGCCTCGTGCGCCGCGCCGCCCACCAGGAATCGCTAACGCTTGAATGGAGTGGTGCGGCCTGGCGCCTGGGCAGCGAACTGCTACGTGTGGGCGCGCGCCCCGAAGGCGGCCGCATGCTGGCGGCCTATTCGACGTTGGACCTGAGCGCGCGCTGGCGCATGGACGCGCAGTGGTCGCTGCAGTTGGCGCTGCGAAACGCCACCGGGCGCGACTACGAGCCGGCGCTGGACTACCGCTCGCCCAGCCGCCAGGCCTGGCTGGGTTTGCGCTGGAGCGGTGCGTGACGCGCCCGCTGCACGGCCTTGCCGCGGTGCTGCTGGCGCTGGCCATCACCGTGCAGGCTGGCGCAGCGCAGGCCGCCATCACGCTGCAAGACCAGCGCGGCCGCCAGGTCGAGCTCGCGGCGCCGGCGCAGCGCATCGTCTCGCTGCTGCCTTCGCTGACCGAGACGGTGTGCGCGATGCACGCTTGCGCGCGCTTGGTCGGCACCGACCGCTACTCCAACTGGCCCGCCAGCGTGGCCGCGCTGCCCAAGCTCGGTGGTATGGACGATGTGCAGATCGAGCGCATCGTCGCCCTCAAGCCCGATCTCGTGCTGGCGGCGGTGAGCACACGCGCCATCGACAGGCTCGAAGCCCTGGGCCTGAGCGTGCTGGCGCTGGAGCCGGCTAACTTTCAACAGACGCGCCAAGTCATGGACACCGTGGCGCGCGCCCTGGGCCAGCCTGAACAGGCGGCCCTGGCCTGGCAGCGGCTGAGCGACAGCGTGGCGCTCGCCGCCGCCCGCGTGCCGGCGTCGCTTCGCGGGCAGCGTGTGTACTTTGAAGTTGCCGCCGTGCCCTTTGCCGCTGGCGAGGCCTCGTTCATCGGCGAGGTCTTGACGGCATTGGGCCTGCGCAACATCGTGCCTGCGGCGATGGGGCCCTTTCCGCAGCTCAACCCCGAGTTCGTGCTGCGCGCGCAGCCCGCGATCGTGATGGCCACGCGTGAGGCCATCGCCGAGATGCCCGCGCGGCCGGGCTGGCAGGGCTTGCGCGCGCTGCACAGGGGGGCCACCTGCGCCCTGGCGCCCGCGAGCTACGAACTGCTGATGCGCCCGGGCCCGCGCCTGGGTGAAGGCGCGTTGGCATTGGCCGACTGCCTGGTGACGATTGCGCAGCGGGCGGGTGCCGCGCGATGACGCAGCGGCCGGTGCCGGCGCTGACGGCGGCCCTTTCGCTGGCTGCGCTGGCACTGGTAGGGCTGGGGCTGTGCGCCGGCGGCGAGGGCTGGTCGCTGGCCTGGCGCGAGGACGCGGCGCTGATCTGGGACATCCGCGCGCCGCGCACCCTTGGCGCCTTGGCCGTGGGCGCCTTGCTCGGCCTGGCCGGTGCCATCGCCCAGGGGCTTTTCCGCAACCCGCTGGCCGACCCCTACCTTCTGGGCTCGGCCGCCGGTGCCGGCCTGGGTGTGGTGCTGGTGTTGGCAGCAGCGGGCGCGCTGGGTGCCAGCCTGGGCCTGGCCACGGCGGGTGCACTCTTGCGCCTGGGCTTGATCGGCGCCGCTTTCGTCGGCGCGGCGGCGGGCGTGCTGATGACGCTGGCGCTGGCCGGGGGCGCCGCGCAGCCGTTGCGTCTGCTGCTGTCGGGTGTGGTCGTCGGTGTGGTGCTGGGTGCGCTGACCGAGGCTGTCACCCTCTTTGCGCCCGAGGTCTTGCGCGGCCGCCAGGTTTTCTTGCTCGGCAGCACGGCGTTTCTGGGCTGGACGGCGCTGGCCTGGCTGGTGGCTACGCTGATGCTGGTGCTGCCGCTGGCGCTGGCCTTGTCGCGTGTGCTGGACGCGCTGGTGCTGGGCGACGCCACTGCCATCAGCCTGGGCCTGGCGTTGCCGCGCGCGCGCCTGGTGCTGGTGCTCTTGATGGCGCTGGCCACCGGCTGCGCGGTGGCGCAGGTCGGGCTGGTGGCCTTTGTCGGCCTGGTCGCGCCGCACTTGGTGCGCCGCATGCTCACCGTCACCCATCGCACGCTATTGGCGCTGTCGGCGCTGAGTGGTGGCGTGCTGCTGCTGGCGGCCGACATCGCCGCGCGCACACTCACCGCGCCGCGTGAGCTGCCGCTGGGTGTGCTGACGGCGTTGCTCGGTGGGCCCTACCTTTTGCTGCTCTTGCGCCGGGGCGCGCGATGAGCGCCGTGTCAAGCCTGCGCTGCGAAGGGCTGCGCCTTGCGCTCGGTGTGCGCCAGGTGGTCGACGACATCAGCCTGGCCTTTGCGCCAGGCCAGTGGACGGCCATCGTCGGCCCCAACGGTGCCGGCAAAAGCACGTTGATGCAGCTGCTGGCGGGTCTGCGCGCGCCGCACATGGGGCAGGTTTGGCTGGGGTCACGAAGCCTGGGCGAATGGCCCGCGCGCGAGCGCGCCGCCAGCCTCATCTGGCTCGGCCAGGACGGTGCGGCGATGGACGCGGCGGAGATCGCTGCCATCGACATCGTGCGCCTGGGCCGGCTGCCGCGCCACGGCCTCTTCGGTGCGCGCGATGCCAGTGACGACGCCGCCGTGATGGCTGCCATGCACGAGACGGAGTGCAGCGCGTTCGCGATGCGGCGCTTGTCGCAGCTCTCGGGCGGCGAGCGTCAGCGCGTGCTTCTCGCGCGTGCGCTGACCACGGCCGCGACGCCGCAGGCCGTGTGGCTGCTTGACGAGCCCACCACGCACCTGGACGCGCCGCACCAGCGCGCGCTGGTGCGCGCGCTGCGTGCGCGCGCGCAGCGCGGCGCGACGGTGGTGACGGTGCTGCACGACCTGACGCTGGCGTTGGCGGCCGACCGCGTGCTCGTGCTCGACCAAGGTCGCGTGGCCGGTGATGGGCCCGCAGCCAGCCCCGTGCTGCACGCCGCGCTGGCGCAGACCTTCGCACAGGCTTTTGCCGTGCACACGGTCGCCACCGCGGGCGGGCCGCGTTGGGTGGCGGTGCCCGCAGAATGAGCGGGATGTCAGACGCACACATGTCCACCACGCCCGCGACGCGCAGCGGCCCGCAGCGCATCGTCGCTCTCACCGAAGAGACCACCGAGTGGCTCTACCTGCTGGGTGAAGACGCGCGCCTGGTCGGCATCAGCGGCTACACCGTGCGCCCACGCCGCGCGCGCCAGGAAAAGCCGCGCATCAGCTCGTTCCTGGACGGCAAGATCGACAAGATCGTGGCCCTGGAGCCCGACCTCGTGATCGGCTTTTCCGACATGCAGGCCGCCCTGGCCGACAAGCTCATCCGCGCTGGCCTGAACGTGCTCATCACCAACCAGCGCAGCCTGGCCGAGATCTTCGCCACGCTGCGCCTGGTGGCCAATCTCGTGGGCGCGCAGGCCAAGGCCGAGGAATGGATCGCCGCAACGCAGGCGCGCCATGCGGCGATGGCCAAGGCCGCCGCCGCCTGGCCACGCCGACCACGCGTCTACTTCGAAGAGTGGGACGAGCCGATGATCAGCGCCATCCGCTGGGTTTCGCAGTTGGTGGGCATAGCCGGCGGTGACGACGTCTTCCCCGAGCTGGCGCGCCAGGCCATGGGCCGCGACCGCGTCATCACGGATGCCCTGGAGCCCGCGCGGCGCGCGCCCGACATCATCGTCGGCTCATGGTGCGGCAAGAAGTTCCGCCCCGAGCGCGTGGCTGCGCGCGAAGGCTGGCACGCCGTGCCCGCCGTGCGCGACCATGCGCTGCACGAGATCAAGTCCTGCGACATCCTGCAACCCGGGCCGGCGGCTCTGAGCGACGGCGTGGAGCAACTGCACGGCATCTTCGCCGCCTGGGCTGCGGCCCAGGGCTGATCAGCGCTGGGCCGAATGGTCTTGACCTGGCCGCGCGGCGAGCTGTGGATACACCGCGCTTGCGGTATCCAGCCAACGCTCACGTCGTAGCGGCGCCAAGCCGAAGCGCTGGCCAAACAGGCGCGGGCCGTGTGACGCCATCAGCAGCGCGATGCGTGCAGCGTCGGCATGCCCGTCGTCGGCCAGACGCGCCAGGCCGTCGAAGGCCTGGCGGAAGTGCATGTGCGCGTAGGCCTGCATCGCGGTGTCGAAGTCACTCGGCGTTTGGGCCTGTACCGCAGGCGCGGCCAACAGCAGCGTAGACATCAACGTGCGGACGGTCAGGGTGAGGTTCATGCGCCAGCTCCTCAGCGTTCATAGGCGGCCACCGCCGCGGGGCCGTAGTCGGTGGCCGCCTCGACGCGGCTCCAGTCGACACCGTCGTCGAGTGCGGCCACGCGCGCCGGCGCGGCGTGGCTGTGGCCTGGCGGCGCAGGCAGCGCGGTGGCGACCCTCGCCGTCGGCGCCGCGTCGCGCCGTACTGTCTCGGGCACGTCTTCGGGAATGGATGTGCTCAGCGCCAACAGCAGCGCTGCGCCGACGGCGCCACCGGCCAGGCCCAGCAGCGTGAAGCCGCCGTGGCGCGTGGGGTGGTCGTCGCCGGAGTCAAAGATCGGGTTCATCGTGGCCTCCATCGCCCTTGTGGGCGTGCAGCCACTCTAGGCAGCGCGCACACGCCGCGCGACTGCCAAAAGGCGGGTCGCCGCTATGCCTGATGGACTATGCCGAATCGATGCCGAGCTCGCGCGCGCGCACCACCGCCTCGGTGCGGTTGCGCGCGTGCAGGGTGCGAAAGATGGCGGCGATGTGGATCTTCACGGTGCCTTCGGTCAGGCCGAGTTCGCGCGCGATGAGCTTGTTGGGCTCGCCGCGCATGAGGCAGCGTAGGACGTCGAGCTGGCGTGGTGTGAGGTCGGACGCGGCGGCCGCTGCTGCGGGCGGTGGCGCGGCTTCGAGCAAGCGCGCCGGCACATAGGTGCCCCCGGCCAATACCAGGCGCAGCGCGGACAGCAGCACCTCGGGCCGTTCGCTCTTGGGGATGAAGCCCACGGCACCGGCGACCAGCACGGCGCGGATGGTGGCCGCGTCCTCCTGGCCCGATGCCACCACGACGGCCAAGGTCGGCGCCTGTTGACGCAGGCGCACCAGGCCGGCCACGCCGTCCATGCCGGGCATGTTGAGATCGACCAGCGCCAGGTCGGCGTCGACGGTCGCCGCCAGATGCAGCATGGCGTCCAGGCCGTCCGCCTGGTGCGTGCGCACATCGTCGGCGAGCTCGCGCACGATGCGCGCCAGCGCGTCGCGCACCAGTGGGTGGTCGTCGGCGATGAGCACGGTCAGCGTCATGGGTCTGCACCCTGGGTGGCGGCGGCAGTTGGCTGCGGGGGCTGCGTCGCGGCTACCGCTGTCATCAGCCAGCTTTTCAAACGCGCCGCAGGTACCGGCTTGGAGAGCCAAGGGATGCCGCTGTCTTGCATCAAACGCACACGCTCGGGCGCCGAGTCGCCGCTGACCAGCAGCGCCGGCAGCGCCGCGCCCCAGCGCGCGCGCATGCGAGCCACGGCGTCGACACCGTCGCGACCTTCGCGCAGCCGCATGTCGGCCACCACGGCCTGCGGCACAAGGCCGCGCAGGTCGGCCTGGTCGAGCACAACTTGGGCGTCAGCACCCGCCGCCACCAGGCAGCCCCAGCTCTGCAGCAGGGTGACCATGGCGTCTCGCACTTCAAGATCGTCTTCGATCACCGCCACCGTCATCGCGCCCAGCCTACCTTGCGCCTCGCGGCTGGTGGCCACGCTTGGGCTGCCCTGACCCACGGGGATGTCGATCACGAAGCGCGTGCCGTGGCCGACACGCGAATGCAAGCTCAGCGGTGTGCCCATCAGCTGCGCCAGGCGCCGCACGATCGACAGCCCCAGGCCCAGCCCGCTGCGACGGTCGCGCTCGGGGTTGCCGCCCTGGTAGAACTCGTCGAACACGCGTTCGCGTTCACGCTCGGCGATGCCTGGGCCGCTGTCCCAGACTTCAACGCGCCAGTGCCGTGGCGGCCCGCGACGCGCGCGGCAGGTCAACAGCACGCCACCGGACTGGGTGTACTTCAGCGCGTTGGCGATCAGGTTGCGCAGCACGCGTTCAAGCAACAAAGGGTCGGCATGGGCGACCACCGGTGTGGCACTCGCGCCGATGCGTGCCGCAAAACGCAGGCCGCGCTGCGTGGCTTCACCCGCCATGTCGCCCGCCAGGCGGTGCAGCAATTGCGCCAGGTCGATGGCTTGCGGCTGCGCTGTCACGGTGCCGGCGTCCATGCGCGAAATGTCCAGCAGCGCATTGAAAAGAGAATCGAGTGCGGCCACCGAGCCGTCCATGCGCTGCACGATCTCTTGTGCGGCAGCATCGAGCGGGCGGCCGCGCAACGCCGACATGTACAGGCCCAGCGCGTGAATCGGTTGGCGCAAGTCGTGGCTGGCGGCGGCGAGAAAACCGCTCTTGGCGCGGTTGGCAGCGTCGGCCCCGTCGCGTGCGGTACGCATGTCGTTCAGGGCGGTCACCAGCTCGGCGCTCTTCTGGGCCACACGCTGCTCAAGCCCACGGTTGAGGCCTTCCAACGCTTCGGTGTTGCGCACGAAACGGTCAATCAACAGCCAGGCCATCAAGGCCACGAAGGGCATGCCCGCGTAAGGGGAAAGGACCACGGGCACGTAGTCGTTGCTGGTTTCCGAGACGATCCAGTCGCGCAGCCCGAAGCTGGCGGCGACAAGGCCGGCGAGCACGAGCAGCCTGCCGTCGCGGCTGCGTGTTTGCCAGGCCTGTCGAGACACGTCGGCCAGGGCCCAGAACGTGCCTCCGACCATGGCCAGCCGCACGGCGGCATCGGCCGCGTCATGCAGGCCCAGCGCGATCGACAGGTACAGCAGCGGTGGCACGGCGGCCAGCGACCAGTGAATGGCGCGCTCCACGCGCGTCAATCGCCGGCCCACGAAGCGCAGACAGAAGATGATGAGCATGCCCACCAGGAAGGCGTACAGCGTGGTCCACACAACCGCGCCATGAATGCCGCCGATGACCTCGCGCGGCGACACCGTCCACGCCGTGTGCAGCCCCCAGGCCAGCGAGGCCACGCCGAAGTAGCCGTAGATGGTTTCGTCGCGCCGTCGCTGCCAGATCAGCAGCACCGACAAGCCCAGGCACGCCATCAGTCCCGCCACGAGCGCCGGCCCGTACCCCATCCACATCACCTTGCGGTCGCGAGCGTCGCGCAGCGGCTGTTGGGCGCCGAGCTGGATGCGTGACAGGCTCACCAGGTTCTGGCCTTGCAAGGTGATCTCGATCTCGTTGCCACGCTCGAGCAGCAGGTGGGGTGGCAGCTCGACAAAGTGCAGCATGTGAAAGCTGCGTGGCCGCGGTGCCGGCGGCGTGGTGATGGTGTCGAGCAGCCGTTGCCCATTCACAGCGACGCGCGCATGCCCCACCGCGCCCGACACGTACATCGCCCAGCCACTGCGCCCGGCCGGCAGGTCCAGCGCGACGCGGTAGCGGCCTTCGACGCCGTCGGCCCCGTCGGCCTTGCGCAGGATGTCGGGCAGGGCCTCGACGTGCGCGGTGCCATCAAGCTTGGTGCGCAGTGCCTGGCGCAGTTCGATCACAGCGTCGGCGCGCTCCAGCTGGGCCCGAGGCACGTCCTGCGCCTGCGCGTTGCACCCGCTTGCCAACGCGAGCACCAGCAAAAAGCCGGTGCTCACTCGGTGCAATGGGTTGGCGCAACGGTTCATAGGCGGACAGTCGCGATTCAACACACATGTGGCGGCCCGCGCAAGCCACCGCCCAGGCCGACGAGCAGGCTCACGCTCCGACGTTGCTGGTGGGATGCGGCGCGGGGTCTGCTGGCAAGACGGCAATGCCGTCGTCGGTCAGCGGCAGCGCGGCCGCCAGCAGTACCAGCACCGCGAGCATGAGTGCGAGGCCGGCCAGGGCGCGGCCGGTGCGCGCGGTGTCGGCTTGTGGTGCATCACTTGGCAGCGAGTAGCGTGTGCTCATGTCGTACCTCCTTGGCATCGGGCAAGCAGCCACGCAGGGCGCGCGGCATGGCTTCAATGTAGAAGTTGGCGCGCTGCGCCGCGTCCCCCATCGGGCCTGCCTGGCGGCAGCATCGGACATCGGCCGAAAGGCATAGGCGTATGGCGACCGCGAACGCTGGCAGCCGCCCACGACGGGCATTGACGCCGCGGCGGCGCTGAACGACCATGCACGCGCGCCCGCGGCACATGTTGCGGGCCGCGTTCACAGGAGGCAAACCATGCTCCGCCTGCTCGCCCTCATCACTGCCTGCATGCTCGGCGCCTGCGCCACGCCGCTGGTGCGGCCGCCGCTGCCTGTGGGGCTGTTTGACGACGCGATTTTCGCGGCGCCGGCCAAGCGCATCGACGCCGCCGCGGCGATGGCGCTGACGCCGGCCATGCAGCGCTACCTCGACGACGAGGTGCTGCCGCTGGCGCGCAGCAAGGGCTTGCAGCAGGCGCTGATCGAACAGCTCTTCGCCAAAGGCAAGCTGCGCCTGGACTACGACGCGACGATGACGCGCAGCGCCAGCGAAGCCTTCGAGGCGCGCGCGGGCAATTGCCTCTCGCTGGTGATGATGACGGCGACGCTGGCGCAGCAGCTGGGCCTGGAAGTGCACTTCCAAAGCGTGCCGGTCGACGACGCCTGGGAGCGCAGCGGCAACCTGCACTTCCTCGTCGGCCACGTCAACCTCGTGCTCGGGCCGCGCCCGGTCTCGCGCATGTCGTGGAGCTCGGGCGAGCGCCTGGTCATCGACTTCGTGCCCGGCGCGCGTGCCTTCGGCGCTGTGCCCATCGCCCGCGAGCGCGTGCTTGCCATGTACCTCAACAACAAGGCCGCCGAAAGCCTGGCCTTGAACGAGGTGGACCAGGCCTACGCCTGGGCGCGAGCGGCCGTGCTGCAAGACGCGCAGTACAGCACCGCGCTGAACACGTTGGGTGTGATCTACCAACGCCGTGGCGCCATGGCGCAGGCCGAACGCGCGCTGCGTCATGTGCTGGCGCTGGAGCCGCGCAATGTGCACGCCATGGGCAACCTCGTGCTCGCGCTGCAACGTCAGGGCCGCGAGGCCGAAGCGCAACTGCTCGCAGCCGAGCTGCGCCGCTTGCAACCCGTGGCGCCGTTCGAGCATTTCAAGGCTGGCCTCAAAGCCTTGGAAGCGCGTGACTACGCCCTCGCGCGCCAACTCTTCGAGCGTGAGCTGGCGCGCACGCCGGACTACCACGAGACGCACTTCTGGCTGTCTGTGGCGCTGGGCCAATTGGGCGACATCCGCGGCGCGCGCAAGCACCTACAAGAGGCGCTGGACAACAGCACCACGCGTGACCAGTCGGCCCTGTACACCGGCAAGCTGCAAAAGCTCAAGGCGCAAAGCGCGCGCGGGCCGGAGCCTGCGGCGCCCCGACTCTGAGCCCTGCCCGGGCACGTCAACCGTCGAGAAACCCGCCCCGGTAGAAGCACCAGGCGGTGCCGTCGTGCAAGTAGAAGTGGCCGTCGGCGCAGAAGTCCTTGCCCGGAAAGAACTCGCGGTAGGTGCGCGGCACCAGGCGCTCGAGCTCTTCGTCGGAAAGCGCTTCGAACTGCTCGGGTGTGATGGGGCGGCCGGCGCGCGGGCGTTTAGGTTCCATGGTCGTGGCGGCGCGGTCTACGCATCGACGCTGGCGACTTCTTCGGTCGTGAATCCTGCGGGCAGCACGACCTCGAGCATCTCGATGTCTTCACTGTGGCCGAGCTCGCGGTGGCGGATGCCCGGGGGCTGGTGCACGCAGGAGCCGGCTTCCAGGCGCACGACGCCCTGGCCCTCGTACTCGAACTCGATCCAGCCCTTGAGCACGTAGACAAGCTGGAAGCTTGTGCGATGCAGGTGCGGCTGGCTGGAGAACTCGCTACCCGCCGCGGCGCGAATGACATGCGCATCGACCCGGCCTTCGGTGGCCTGCTTGATGCCCAGGTCGCGATACTCGAAGAACGAGCGCAGGCCGCGCTCGAAGCTCGCGTCCTTGGCGTGTGTCGCGACGAAACGGATGCTGCTCATGATCGCCAATGACGGAGCGTGCTAACCGCGGAAATGACAGGACACCCAGTGCCCGTCGGTCGACGGCTTCAGCTCGGGCTTTTGCACATCGCACACACCCTTCTTGGCGATCGGGCAGCGCGTGTGGAAGTGGCAGCCGGGTGGCGGGTTGATGGGGCTGGGCACATCGCCTTGCAAGCGGATGCGCTTGCGCTTGACCTGCGGGTCGGGGATGGGCACGGCCGAGAGCAGGGCTTCGGTGTAAGGGTGCAGCGGCTTGGTGTAGAGGTCTTGCGCCGAGGCGATTTCGACAATGCGCCCGAGGTACATCACCGCCACACGATCACTCGTGTGCTCCACCACCGAGAGGTCGTGCGCGATGAAGACGTAGGTCAGGCCGAACTTCGCTTGCAGGTCTTCGAGCAGGTTGATGACTTGCGCTTGAATCGACACATCCAGCGCCGACACCGCTTCGTCGCAGACGATGAGCTTCGGGCTCACGGCCAGCGCGCGCGCGATACCGATGCGCTGGCGCTGGCCGCCCGAGAACTCATGCGGATAGCGCCGCATGTGGTCGGCCGCCAGGCCCACCGTTTCCAGCAGCTCGACGATGCGCTCTTCGTATTCGCGCGGCGTCTTCGTGAGCTTGTGGATGGTCAAGGCCTCGCCGATGATGGCCGCCACCGTCATGCGCGGGTTGAGCGAGGCGAAGGGGTCCTGGAAGATGATCTGCATGTCGCGCGCCATCGCGCGCAGAGCATCCTTGTCCATCGCCGTGACGTTCTTGCCTTCGAACCAGACCTCACCCGAGGTCGGCTCGATCAAGCGCAGCAGGCAGCGCCCGGTGGTGCTTTTGCCGCAGCCCGATTCGCCCACCACACCGAGTGTTTCGCCGGCCTTGATGTCGAAGCTGACGCCGTCAACCGCATGCACGCGGTCGACCTGGCGGCCAAAGAGGCCACCGTGGATGGGAAAGTATTTGACGAGGTCTTTGACCTGAAGAATCGGTTCGCTCATCGGGTCACATCGCCGAGTGAAGAATGCAGGCCACCTTGTGCCCGGGGGCCACTTCCAGGAGCGGCGGCGTGGCGGTGTGGCACTTGGGCGTGACGTACTTGCAGCGCTCGGCAAAACGGCAGCCTTCGCGCGGTGCGATGAGCTTGGGCACCGTGCCGGGAATGGCCTCCAGGCGCACCTTGTGCGTGGCGGCGGTGTCGATGCGTGGAATCGAACGGATCAAACCCTGCGTGTAGGGAGGTTTGGGGTGCGCAAAGAGCTCGATCGCCGAGGCTTCTTCGACCACCTTGCCTGCGTACATCACCACCACACGCTGCGCCACTTCAGCCACCACACCCATGGCGTGGGTGATGAGCATGATGGCCATGCCGAACTTGTCTTTCAGCTCGGCCAGCAGGTCAAGAATTTGCGCCTGGATGGTGACGTCGAGCGCCGTGGTGGGCTCGTCCGCGATCAAGAGCTTGGGGTTGCAGGCCAGGGCGATGGCGATCATCACGCGCTGGCGCATGCCGCCCGAGAACTGGTGCGGGTAGTCGCCCACGCGGCGCTCGGGGTTGGGGATGCCGACGAGCTTGAGCATCTCGATGGCGCGGTTCATGGCCTCGGCGCGCGACAGGCCTTCATGCAGGCGCACGCTCTCTGAGATCTGCCGGCCGACTTCGTAGACCGGGTTGAGCGAGGTCATCGGCTCCTGGAAGATGATGGCGATCTCTTTGGCGCGGATCTTTCGCATCTCGTCTTGCGTGGCGGGCACGAGATCACGGCCCTGCCACAACACCTGGCCGGCGACGATCTTGCCCGGCGGCATGTCGATGAGCTTCAAGACGGTCTTGGCCGTCACGCTCTTGCCGCAGCCCGACTCGCCCACCACGCACAGCGTCTCGCCCGCGTCGATGGCCATGTCGACACCGTCGACCGCATGCAGCCAGCCGTCGTCGGTTTTGAAGTGGGTTTTGAGGCCGTTGATCTCCAGCATCGCCATCAGAGCACTCTTCGCGGATCAAGCGCGTCACGCAAGCCGTCGCCGATGAAGTTGATCGAGAGCACGGTCAAGAAGATGGCCAGGCCCGGGAACATCGCCCAGTGCACGGCCAGGTCCATGTAGTCGCGGCCGTCATAGAGGATGCGGCCCCAGGTGGGGATGTCGGGCGGGAAGCCTAGGCCCAGAAAGGACAGCGTGCTCTCGGCGATGATGGCTGCGGCCACGTCGATGGTGGCGGCCACGATCACCGGGCCCAGCGCATTGGGCAGGATGTGGCGCACCACCAGACGTGATTGCGACGCCCCGAGTGCGCGCGCGGCCTCGACGAATTCTTTCTCGCGCAAGCTGAAGAACTGCGCGCGCACCAGCCGCGCCACATGCATCCAGCGAAAGCCGCCGATCACCGCCACGATGAGGATGAAGATGCCCATCTCCAACCCGAAGGCCTGCTTCAGCGGCTCACGGAACAGAAAGATCAAGAGCAGCAGCAAGGGCAGCTGCGGCAGGCTGAGGAACAGGTCGGTGAGCCACATCAGCACCGCATCGACCCAGCCCCGCGCCATGCCGGCCAAGGCCCCGATGATCACGCCCACCGTGATGGCCATCAGCATGGCCGCCATGCCGACGGCCAGGGAGATGCGCCCACCGTACAGCACGCGCGCCAGGATGTCGCGGCCCAGGTCGTCGGTGCCCATGAGGTGGGTACGGCTCGGGCCGGCCAGTGTCGACTTGAAGTCGACCTCGTTGACGCCGACCTTGTAGACCAG
>JANMMH010000253.1:0-2983 GCA_031373055.1 Rubrivivax sp.
ACCAGAGCCCCGCGCTCGCCGCGTTGCAGCGTGAGGCTCACGTCTTGCAAGGCGGTGACAACGCCAAACGCCACCGTGACGCCGAGCAAGGTGAGCAAGGTCGTAGGGCTACTCATGCGCTTTGTGCCGACAACGCCGCGCGCGGTTGCAGCCACGCCGCCAGCAGGTTCAGCGCGCCCACCACCGTCAGCAACACCAGGCCCAGGGCCAGGGCCAAGGGCAAATCGCCCTTGCTGGTTTCCAGCGCGATGGCCGTGGTCATGACACGCGTCACGCCGTCGATGTTGCCGCCCACGATCATCACCGCGCCGACCTCGGCCACGGCGCGGCCAAAGGCGGTGAGCGTGATGGTGAAGACCGCCAGGCGCTCGTGCACCAACATCAAGAGTGCACTGACCATGGGACTCGCGCCGAGTGATCGCAACTGGTCGCCACCGTCGTCCAGCGCCGACAGCACCAGGCGCCGCGTCAGTGCAGCAATCAGCGGCGTGACCAGGATCGCCTGCGCCAGCACCATGGCCGTGGGCGTGAACAAGATGCCCCACGCGCCCAGCGGCCCGGCGCGCGACAAGAGCAGGTACACGATCAAGCCCACCACCACCGAGGGCAGCGCCAGCAAGGTGTTGACGAACCACACCAGCACGCGGTGGCCCGGGAAGCGCGCCACCGCCAGCCATGCGCCAAGGGCCAGACCCAGCACGGCGCCGATGAGGCAGGCTGTGAGGCTGACGCGCAGCGAGAGCGCGACGATCTGCGCCAGCGCGGCGTCGCCACGAAGCATCAGATCCAAGGCCAGCCGCAGGCTCTCGCTCCAGGTGTTCATCGGGGGCGCATTGTCCAGTCTTCGCTGGCGGCGATGGCCCGCACCCGCCTGCACAATCGGCGTCAACCTCTCACACAAGCTGGCGCACGATGTCTGAACTCGGTCCTTCGCCTTTGTCCGCCGGTGACGACCACCTGAGCGTGGCCGCCGCGCGCTCGGCCATTCACGCCGCCATTGCCCCCATTCACGACACGCAAGGCCTGCCCTTGGCGCAGGCCTTGGGGCGCGTGCTGGCAGCCGATGTCATCTCGCCCATCGACGTGCCCGCGCACGACAACTCGGCGATGGACGGCTATGCGTTTGATGGCGCGCTGCTGGCCGGCGGCACCGACTTGTCCATGCCCGTACTGGCCACCGTCTTCGCCGGCCAGCCCTGGCTCGGCACGGTGGGCAGCGGCAGCTGCGTGCGCATCATGACCGGCGCCGTCATGCCCGCTGGCGTCAACACGGTGGTGCCGCATGAGCTGTGCAGCGTGGCCGACGAATGCGTAAGCCTTGCGAGCGGCGTGGTGCAAGCCGGCGAGAACTTGCGCCGCCGTGGTGAAGACTTGGCGCGGGCTCAGCCCGCGTTGCGCCAGGGCCGGCGCCTGCGGCCTTCGGACCTGGGCCTCATCGCGTCGCTGGGCCTGCAAGAGGTGGTGGTCTACCGCCGCCTGCGCGTGGCGCTGTTTTCCACCGGTGACGAGCTGCGTGAGCCCGGCCAGCCGCTGGAAGCCGGCTGCATTTACGACAGCAACCGCAGCAGCCTGCTCGCTGCCTTGCAGCGACTGGACATGGACGTCATCGACCTCGGCCTCGTGCGCGACGACCCCTCAGCCCTGACGGCGACGCTGCATGCGGCGGTGGCGCAGGCCGATGTCATCGTCACCAGCGGCGGCGTGAGCATGGGCGACGCTGACCACACGCGTCAGGTGTTGGCACGCTTGGGCGAGGTGGCGTTCTGGAAGGTGGCCATGCGCCCGGGCCGGCCCTTTGCATTCGGCCCTTTGCGCCACGTTGGGCGCACCGCCTGGATGTTTGCGTTGCCCGGCAACCCGGTGGCCGCGCTCGTGACCTTCTATGCCTTTGCGCGTGACGCGCTGCTGGTGATGGCAGGTGCTAAGCACGAAAGCTTGGTGACGCTGCAAGCGCGCGCCGCCACCGCCATTCGCAAGCGTCCGGGCCGCACCGAGTTCCAGCGCGCCATCGTCAGCCGTGGTGGTGATGGTCAGTGGCAGGTGCAAAGCACCGGCGCGCAAGGCGCGGGCATCCTGCGCAGCTTGAGCGAAGCTAACGCGCTATTGGTACTGACGCACGAGCAAGGCTCGGTGGCGGCGGGTGAGATGGTGGAGGTGTGGCTGTTTGACGGCTTGGTGTGAGTGCCCATCAATACGAGTTCGCCCGCACTTCCTCAATCGACGTGATCCCCGCCAACACCTTCTCGATGCCGTCCTGGCGCAGCGTGCGCATACCGTCGCTCAGGGCCACGCGCTGCAACTCGTCGCTGCGCGTGCCGGTCTGGATGTGATGGCGCATGGTGCGCGTCACCGTCATCAGCTCGTGGATGCCGGCGCGGCCGCGGTAGCCGGTGTTGTCGCAGTGCTTGCAGCCCACGCTGCGATACAGCGCCAGCTTGCCCTGCGTGCCGAATCGCTCGTGCCAGTCTTTCAGCACATCGTCGCCACTGGGCGCGTTGTCGCTGCCGTTGAACGCGTGCATGTAGTCGAGCAGCATCTCCTGCACCTCTTCGGCCGCAGTCTCGCGCGGCTGACGGCATGAACCGCACAGCTTGCGCACCAGGCGCTGGGCGATCACGGCCAGGAGCGAGTCGGCAAAGTTGAAGGGGTCCATGCCCATGTCGACCAGCCGCGTCACGGTTTCTGTGGCCGAGTTGGTGTGCAGGGTCGACAGCACCAGGTGCCCGGTGAGTGAGGCCTCGATGGCGATCTGCGCCGTTTCCTTGTCGCGAATTTCGCCGACCATGATGACGTCGGGGTCGGCGCGCAAGAAGGCCCGCAGCGCTCGCGCAAAGGTCCATTCGATCTTCGGATTCACCTGCACCTGGCGCAGGCCAGGCTGGGTGATTTCGATCGGGTCTTCCGCCGTCCAGATCTTGCGCTCGGGCACGTTGATGTAGCCCAGTGCCGAGTGCAGTGTCGTCGTCTTGCCCGAGCCGGTGGG
>JANMMH010000274.1:0-2432 GCA_031373055.1 Rubrivivax sp.
GCCGGCGCAAGACATCATCGCCTTCGGCCGCCTTGAATTGATCGAGGGCGTGGTCGCCAACGACATCGTGCTGGCCCTGCCCGACGCGGCGGCCACACGCCAGATCAGCCGCTGGCATTTCGAGCTGCGCCGCCGCCCTGGTGGCTTCATGTTGCGCGCCGTATCGAGCCAATTCACCAGCGTGGATGGGCAGGCCCTGGGCCACGGCCAGGAAGCGCCGGTCGTGCCGGGCACGCAGGTGCAGCTCGCCGGCGTGATGACGCTGGAATTCCTGGCCGACGCGCCGGGCTTCGAGCGCCGCGACGACGCCACCCATTACGTACCCAAGCGCCAGGGCGGCTGATTTATTCGCCGCAGGCCTGGGCTCGCGGCCCTGGCGGATGAGGCTTTGCCTCGCGTCGTGACACCCCTGTGGACGTAGCCGCGCCGCTTGCGTTCGCCATAGCGCCGTGAGCGAGCTGAATGAGTCAGAAGTGACTGACTCGGCAAAAACCAACGAGCGCTCAATCATCCAAAGTAGCCAGACACCGGCGCGCTTTTCTCAGCAATGCATCCAAATCGAAGGTGCAACATAACGCTCCGATCAGACATGACCGACAAGCGTCTTTCGATTGGTGTTTGACGGTCATGTCTGAGATTCCCACACAGAACGATGAAGCCCATGGACCAAGTTGCTGAGGCCCCCGTGGCCAGCGCCCCACCCGGCGTTGTACGGCGGCCTGCCACCCAGACGGCAGCCGCGCTGACCTCGATCCGCGAGTTCCTCGCCTTCAAGCTCGGCGCCAAGGAGTACGGCATCGACATCCTGCGCGTGCAGGAGATTCGCCGCTTCGAGGAGCCCACCCACATCGCCAATTCGCCCGCGCACATCCTGGGCGTGGTGAACCTGCGCGGCGTGATCGCGCCGGTGGTGGACATGCGGCTGAAGTTCAAGCTGGAGAAGGCTGACTACGACGACTTCACGGTGGTCATCGTGCTCAATATCGGCCAGCGCGTGGTGGGCATGGTGGTCGACGCGGTGTCCGACGTCATCACGCTGACACAAGCGCAAATGCGCCCGTTGCCCGAGTTCAACTCGGCCATCGCGAGCGACCAGTTGCTGGCCATCGGCGCGATCGAAAAGCGCATGCTGATTTTGGTGGACATCGAAAAACTCATGACCACTTTCGATATGGGCCTGATCGAGCAAACCCTGCAATAGGTCGTCGCCCTGGCAAACCCATAGGACTCATCATGAAACTCAGGTTCAAACTACCGCTGGCATTTGCCGCAGTGCTGTTGCTCGTTTTCGGCGCCGCGCTGTACGGCATTTACAGCCTGAACCAGTCGCTCAACACCTACGCCACGACGGTGCAAGCGAGCAACGACCACGAACGGGCCTCGAACGACCTGGCGTTGGAGTTCAAGACTCAGGTACAGGAGTGGAAAAACACCCTGCTGCGCGGCAAGGACCCGAAGGCCCTGGACAAGCATTGGAGCGCCTTCAACAAGATCGACCGCGAGATCGCCGAGAGGGCCAAGAAGCTTGCTGCCACCCTGCCCGCAGGCGAGGCCAAGGCGTTGGTGGAGAAGTTCGCCGCGGCACACGCCGCGATGAGCCAGAGCTACCGCAAGGGCTTCGAGGCCTTCAAGGCCGCCGGCTTCGACGCGGCGGCGGGCGATACCGCGGTACGCGGCATGGACCGCGAACCGTCCAAGGTGCTAAGTGAAGCCGGCGACAAGATCGCCGCCGACAGCGCCGCCATTTCGGCCAAGGCGGCCGCCGACGGCAAGCGTGCAACCACCGTCAGCCTGGCGCTGATGCTGGTGGTCTGTGGCGCGGGTCTCTTCGGTGGCGTGCTTTTCAGCCGTGTCATCACCCGGCCGATCAGCCGGGCGGTCGAGGTGGTGGGTGGCATCGCTGCAGGCGACCTGAGCCTGCAGTTCGAAACCTCAGGTAAGGACGAAACCGCGCAATTGCTGATCGCGCTGAAGGCAATGCAGGTCAGCCTGGCGACATTGGTTGCCAACGTGCGCCAGAGCTCGGAGTCGGTAGCCACGGCTTCGGCCCAGATCGCCCAGGGCAACCAGGACCTGAGCCAGCGCACCGAAGAGCAAGCGTCGGCCCTCGAAGAAACCGCCGCGTCGATGGAACAGCTCGGCTCGACCGTCAAGCAGAACGCCGACAACGCCAAGCAGGCCAACCATCTCGCCCTGAGTGCCTCGACCGTGGCCATCAAGGGCGGCGAAGTGGTCAGCGAGGTCGTGACGACGATGAAGGGCATCAATCATTCGAGCAAGAAGATCGCCGACATCATCAGCGTCATCGACGGCATCGCCTACCAGACCAACATCCTGGCGCTGAACGCTGCGGTGGAAGCGGCACGCGCTGGCGAGCAAGGCCGCGGCTTCGCCGTGGTGGCCAGCGAGGTGCGCAGCCTGGCGCAACGCAG
>JANMMH010000275.1:0-2262 GCA_031373055.1 Rubrivivax sp.
GCCGGCGCAAGACATCATCGCCTTCGGCCGCCTTGAATTGATCGAGGGCGTGGTCGCCAACGACATCGTGCTGGCCCTGCCCGACGCGGCGGCCACACGCCAGATCAGCCGCTGGCATTTCGAGCTGCGCCGCCGCCCTGGCGGCTTCATGTTGCGCGCCGTGTCGAGCCAGTTCACCAGCGTGGATGGGCAGGCCCTGGGCCACGGCCAGGAAGCGCCGGTCGTGCCGGGCTTCGAGCGCAGCGACGACGCCACGCACTACGTCGCCAAGCGGTAAGCGCCAGGCGCTAAGCGCTTCTGGGCCGCGCCCGGCATCCCGGCGATTGCGCAGAGATAGCCGGATCGCAGCCCGCTCTTCCGGCCCTTGCCGGCGCCGGGTCGGCGCACGATTCAGTCCCGACTAGACCTGGGCGATGAAGGTCTCCAGATGACCCGTACAAGGGCATATCTGGCTGCGATCGACCAAAAGCGAAGGATACGAGCATGTCTCAAGCCTCTTAGGCCACAGCCGCCCCCATGGCACCCAGTGCGCTCATGCCGCTTGCGGCGGCGGCGGTGACCTCCATTCGTGAATTCCTCGCCTTCAAACTCGGCGGCGAGGAATACGGCATCGACATCCTGCGCGTGCATGAAATCCGCTCCTACTAGGAACCCACCCGCATCGCCAACGCGCCGCCATTCGTCAAGGGCGTGGTGACCATGCGCGGCGTGATCGTGCCCATCGTCGACATGCGGCTCAAGTTCGCGCTCGAGCAAGTCAACTACGACGGCTTCACCGTCGTCATCGTGCTCAACATCGGCCAGCGCGTGGTCGGCATGGTGGTTGACGCGGTGTCCGACGTGATCACCCTGACCCCCGAACAGTTGCGCCCGGTGCCCGAGTTCAATTCGGCGATGCAAAGCGACCACCTGCTGGCCATCGGTGCCATCGACCAGCGCATGCTGATCCTGGTCGACATCGAAAACCTCATGACCAGCGCCGAGATGGGGCTGGTCGAGCAAACCCTGCAGTAAGCCTACAGCTTCCAAACCTCAAAGGACACTCATCATGAACAACCTGAAAATCCCCACCCGGCTGACGCTGCTGATCGGCCTGCTCTCGGCCCTGCTGGTGGCCATCGGCGGGCTGGGCCTGTTCGGCATCGGCAAGTCCAACGACGTGCTGAAATCGGTCTTTGAGGACCGCACGGTGCCCATCGGGCAGTTGGGCGCCATCGAGGCCCTGCTGCTGCATAACCGGCTGAACATCAACATCGCGCTGATCACCCCGACGCCCGAGGTCATCAAGGCAGAAATCGCAGGCGTCGAGGCCAACATCGCCGCCATCAACAAGCTCTGGGACGCCTACATGGCCACCAAGCTGACCGAAGAAGAAGCAAAACTCGCCAAGGCGTTCGTCGAGGACCGCAAGAAATTCGTGCAGGAAGGGCTGCTGCTGGCGGTGGCCGCGTTGCGCGCCAACGATCTGAAAGAGACCCAACGCGTGGTGATCGAGAAGATCCGCCCGTTGTTCGCCCCGGTGGAAAGCGGGCTCGCGGCCCTGACCAAGCTGCAAATCGACGAGGCCCAGAGGGAGTACACCGAGGCGGCCGCGCGCTACACCGTGATCCAGATCGTTTCGGTGGCCTCGATCGTGGGCGGGTTGCTGATTGCCGGGCTGTTCGGCTGGCTGATCACGCGCTCCATCACCGTGCCGATGAACCGTGCCATAGACGCTGCCGCTCGGGTGGCCGAAGGCGACCTGACCGTGGACCTCAGCAGCAGTGGCAAGGACGAGACGGCGCAACTGCTCGGGGCGCTGTCCGACATGAAGGACAACCTGACGCGCATCGTCAGTGGCGTGCGCCAGAACGCCGAAGGCGTGGCCATCGCCAGCGCGCAAATCGCGCACGGCAACAACGACTTGAGCCAGCGCACCGAAGAGCAGGCCAGCGCGCTGCAAGAGACCGCCGCCTCGATGGAAGAGCTGAGCTCCACGGTCAAACAAAATTCCGACAATGCCAAGCAGGCGAACCAGCTGGCACTCAGCGCCAGCACGGTGGCGGTGAAGGGCGGCGAGGTGGTCGGCCAAGTGGTTGACACCATGAAGGGCATCAATGATTCGAGCAAGAAGATCGCCGACATCATCAGCGTCATCGACGGCATTGCCTTCCAGACCAACATCCTGGCGCTGAACGCTGCGGTGGAAGCGGCACGCGCTGGCGAGCAAGGCCGCGGCTTCGCCGTGGTGGCCAGCGAGGTGCGCAGCCTGGCGCAACGCAG
>JANMMH010000311.1:0-2831 GCA_031373055.1 Rubrivivax sp.
GGGGTCGACCTGGCGCGAGTTCGAGTCCAGCGGGTCCACGGCCGGGTAGATGCCCAGCGAGGCGATGTCGCGCGAGAGCACCACGGTGGCGTCCAAGTGCGCGAAGGTGGTGGCGGGCGAGGGGTCGGTCAAGTCGTCGGCAGGCACGTAGACGGCCTGGATCGAGGTGATGGAACCCACCTTCGTTGACGTGATGCGCTCTTGCAAACGGCCCATCTCTTCGGCGAGTGTGGGTTGGTAACCCACGGCCGAAGGCATGCGGCCCAGAAGCGCCGAGACCTCGGTGCCGGCCAGTGTGTAGCGGTAGATGTTGTCGACGAAGAAGAGCACGTCGCGGCCTTCGTCGCGGAAGCTCTCGGCGATGGTCAGGCCCGTCAGCGCCACACGCAGGCGGTTGCCCGGGGGCTCGTTCATCTGGCCGTAGACCATGGCCACCTTGCTCTCGCCCAGGTTCTCCAGGTTCACGACGCCCGAATCGGCCATCTCGTGATAGAAATCGTTGCCCTCGCGCGTGCGCTCGCCGACACCCGCAAACACGCTCAAGCCGCTGTGGGCTTTGGCGATGTTGTTGATGAGCTCCATCATGTTCACGGTCTTGCCCACGCCGGCGCCGCCAAAGAGGCCGACCTTGCCGCCCTTGGCGAACGGGCAGATCAGGTCAATCACCTTGATGCCGGTTTCCAGCAGCTCTTGTGAGGGGCTGAGCTCGTCGTAAGCGGGGGCCTTGCGGTGGATTGACGCGGTGAGCGTCTGGTCCACCGGGCCGCGCTCGTCAATGGGCTGGCCCAGCACGTCCATGATGCGGCCCAAGGTGGCTTTGCCCACCGGCACGGTGATGGCCGCGCCCGTGTTGCTGACCATCAAACCACGGCGCAGGCCGTCGCTGGAGCCGAGTGCGATGGTGCGCACGACGCCGTCACCGAGCTGCTGCTGCACTTCGAGCGTGAGCGCGGTGCCGTCGAGTTTGAGAGCGTCGTAAATGCGGGGCATGCTGTCGCGCGGGAATTCCACGTCGACGACGGCGCCGATGCACTGAACGATCTTGCCTTGAGCTTTTGCCATGTTCTTAGTCCTTCAAATCAAATGCTTTAAACAGCGGCCGCGCCGCCCACGATCTCACTCAATTCCTTGGTGATCGCGGCTTGGCGGGTCTTGTTGTAGATGAGCTTGAGTTCGCTGATGAGGCTGCCGGCGTTGTCGGTGGCGGCCTTCATCGCCACCATGCGCGCGCTTTGCTCGCTGGCCATGTTCTCGGCCACGGCCTGGAATACCAGCGCCTCGACGTAGCGCGTGAGTAGCTCGTTGATGACGGTGGGCGCGTCGGGCTCGTAGATGTAGTCCCAGCCGTACTGCGACTTCTCTGCGGCACTTTGCTCCAAGCGCGACGCGGTGAGCGGCAGCAGCTGCTCGACCGTGGGCTCCTGCTTCATCGTGTTGATGAACTTGGTGAAGCACAGGTGCACGGCGTCGAGCTTGCCCGCGACAAACGCGTCGATCATCACCTTCACCGGGCCGATGAGTTTTTCCAGCTGCGGCGCGTCGCCGAGCTGCACGGCATGGCTCATCACCGGCACGCCAAAGCGGTTCAGAAAGCCCAGGCCTTTGTTGCCAATGGCGACAGCCTGCACGGTGCCGCCCGCAAGCTGCACGTCCTTCATCTTCTGCGTCACCGCACGCAAGATGTTGGTGTTCAAGCCGCCGCACAGGCCCTTGTCGGTCGAGACGACGATGAAGCCTTCGGCCTTCGCCGTGCCACCCGTGCGCTGATACGGCGACTTGTATTCCGGGTTTGCGCTGGAGAGGTTGGCCGTGATGTTGCGGATCTTGTCCGCATAGGGCCGCGCCGCGCGCATGCGCTCTTGCGCCTTGCGCATTTTTGAAGCGGCGACCATTTCCATGGCCTTGGTGATCTTCCTGGTGTTCTCCACCGATTTGATCTTGCCGCGTATTTCTTTGCCGACCGCCATGGTCTTACTCCTGCTGCGGTGGCTTTAGGTGAAGGACTTTTTGAAGGCAACGACGGCGCTGGTCAGCTCCGCCTCGGCATCCTTGTCCATCGCCTTGTCGGCTTCCAACTTCGCGACAAGCGCGGCGTGGCTGGACTTCAGGTGCTGGTGCAGGCCATGCTCGAAGGCCAAGACCTTCTTCACGTCGATGTCGTCAAGGTAGCCCTTGCTCACGGCAAACAACGTGGCCGCCATCATGCTGATCGACAGCGGCGAGTACTGCTGCTGCTTCAGGAGTTCGGTCACGCGCGCGCCGCGGTCGAGCTGCTTGCGCGTGGCAGCGTCAAGGTCACTCGCAAACTGCGCGAAGGCGGCCAGTTCACGGTACTGCGCCAGGTCGGTACGGATGCCGCCCGACAGACCCTTGATGAGCTTGGTCTGCGCTGCACCACCCACGCGTGACACCGAGATACCAGCGTTGATGGCGGGGCGGATGCCGGCGTTGAAGAGCGACGTTTCCAAGAAGATCTGGCCGTCGGTGATCGAGATCACGTTGGTCGGCACGAAGGCCGAGACGTCGCCGGCCTGTGTCTCAATGATGGGCAGTGCGGTGAGCGAACCCGTCTTGCCTTTGACGGCGCCTTTGGTGAAGGCTTCAACGTAGTCGGCATTCACGCGGGCGGCGCGTTCGAGCAGTCGCGAGTGGAGATAGAACACGTCGCCGGGGAAGGCTTCGCGGCCCGGCGGGCGGCGCAGCAGCAGCGATACCTGGCGGTAGGCGACTGCCTGCTTGGACAGGTCGTCGTAAATGATCAGCGCGTCTTCACCACGGTCGCGAAAGTACTCGCCCATGGTGCAGCCCGAGTAGGCCGAGACGTACTGCAT
>JANMMH010000323.1:0-9475 GCA_031373055.1 Rubrivivax sp.
CGTGCCCTTCGTGGCCATCACGCTGCTCGCCGGTTTGCAGACGATCTCGCCCTCGTTTTATGAAGCCTCGGCGATTGACGGCGCCACGCCGGCGCAACAGTTCCGCTACGTCACGCTGCTGCTCTTGACTCCCATCATCGCGGTGGTGATGACGTTCTCAGTCCTCTTCACCTTCACCGACTTCCAGCTCATCTACGTGCTGACGCGCGGCGGCCCGCTCAACGCCACGCACTTGATGGCTACGCTGTCGTTCCAGCGTGCCATCAGCGGCGGCGCCTTGGGTGAAGGTGCGGCCATCTCCATCGCCATGGTGCCCTTCTTGCTATCGGCGATTCTCTTCAGCTACTTTGGCTTGCAGCGCCGTGCCTGGCAACAAGGGGGCAGCGACCAATGAGTGATGCGCGCACAGCCAAGGTCGTCATCAGCGACGAAGGTGGCATGGATTTTTTGCAGACGCGCAGGCACAAGGCTGTCACCGTCTATGCGCCGTTAGCCATTTTTCTCTTCGTGCTGCTGTTCCCGTTTTACTGGATGGCCGTCACCTCGGTGAAGCCCGACAACGAGCTGCTCTCGCGCGACGGCAACCCGTTCTGGGTGATCGAGCCCACGCTGGCGCACTTCAAGAAATTGCTGTTCGACACCGCCTACCCTGAATGGATGTGGAACACGGTGGTGATCTCGGTGGTGGCCACGGTGGCGTCGCTCGCGGCTTCGGTGCTCGCGGCCTATGCCATCGAGCGCTTGCGCTTTTCTGGCGCCAAGCAAATCGGCCTGTCGATCTTCCTGGCCTACCTGGTGCCGCCATCCATCCTCTTCATTCCGCTGGCGGCCATCGTCTTTCAGCTCGGCCTCTTCGACACACGCTGGGCGTTGATCCTCACCTACCCGACCTTCCTCATCCCGTTTTGCACCTGGCTCTTGATGGGCTACTTTCGCTCCATACCTTTCGAGCTTGAAGAGTGCGCGCTGATCGACGGCGCCACACGCTGGCAGATCCTCACCAAGATCGTGCTCCCGCTGGCCGTGCCCGGGCTCATTTCGGCGGGCATCTTCGCCTTCACGTTGAGCTGGAACGAGTTCATCTACGCGCTGACCTTCATCTCGTCCTCAGAGAACAAGACGCTGCCCGTGGGCGTGGTGACCGAGCTGGTGGAAGGCGACGTCTACCACTGGGGCCCGTTGATGGCCGGCGCGCTGCTGGGCTCACTGCCCGTGGCCTTCATCTACTCGTTTTTCGTCGAGCATTACGTCTCGGGCTTGACGGGGTCGGTCAAGGAGTAGAGGGGAAGCCCATGCGATCCACGATCGCCTGGTAGCGCGCATTGCCCGCCACCTCGGGGCTGAAGCCGGGAACCATGGCCGCGAAGACCATGCTTGGCGTGCGATCCAGGTAGGCCTTTTCGTACCAACCCAGGGCCTCGTCGACTTCACCCAGGGCGCCGTGGATCGCGGCGAAGGTCACCGGGTCGACGTACTGCTTGTGCTCCAGCGCATGCAGCATCTCGAGCTTCTGGCGCGCGCGCGTCGGGTCCCCGCAGGTGGCGTAGGTGAAGCCGAGCCACGACCAGCACAGCGGCGCAACGCCCCCCGCGATGCGGCTTTCGCCGATTTCAGCCTGCGCCAAGGCTTCCTTGCACTTCTTCTGCAAAGCGAGCGCACGCGCGAGCTTGATGTAGCCCCAGGTCCAGTTGGGGTCGATGTCGATCGCCTCGCGAAAGCCCTTTGCCGCAAGCTCGTAGTCGCCACGAGCCAGCGCGACGATGGCCAGGTCGTGCCTGGGACCGATCCAAAGCGGATCGAGGCGCGCGGCTTCATGCAGGTACGCCGAGCCCTCGTCGAAGCGACGAGTGATGGTCAGGAAGACCCCGTAGCTCTCGAGCACCACCCCGCTGCCCGGGTTGAGTTGCAAGGCACGCCGGTACTCCACGTCAGCGCCAGCCCAGTCCCACTCGAAGAAGAAGCGGATCCCGCCCAGGGCGGCATGGGCTTCGGCCAGATCGGCGTCCAGCTCGAGCGCGCGCGTGGCGGCCGCCTGCGCCCGCACCAGCACCTCCGCGCGGCCGGCCCCGCGCAGATGGGCCTGCATCGTGTAGGCCTCGGCCAAGCCCGCATGCGCCAGGGCAAAGCCGGGCGCACGGGCCACGGCCTGCTGCATGTAGTCGATGCTCTTGTCCATCTCGCGCTGGTTCCCGATCACGAAGCTGCGCCCCTTGAGGTAGAGCCGGTAGGCCTCGGGGTCGGCGGTCGCGGCGCGTTGGAGTTTGGCCTTGTCCGAACCGGTCACGCGGCCGATCAGCGCGGCGGCGATGGTGGCCGCGATGTCGGCTTCGACCTCCATCATGTCGTCTGCCGGGCGGCTGTACTTGTCGCCCCACAACTGCGTGTCGTCACGCACGTCCATCAGCTCTGCGGTGATGGCCAGGTTCGCGCCGCGTTGGCCCAGGGTGCCAAGCACCAGGGCGTCGACGCCAAGCTTGCGGCCGATCTGCATCGCACTCATCTGCTTGCCCTTGAAGGCGAAGGCGGAGGTGCGCGAGATGACCCGAAGCACGTCGACGCGCCCAAGCCGGTTGATCAGGCTTTCGGTGATGCCGTCGCTGAGGTAGTCGATGTCGGCGTCGCCCGTGGCGTTCTTGAACGGCAGCACCGCCAGCAGGACACGCTGGCCCGTTCCGCTGCCCGTTTCGCTGCCCGTTCGCAGCAGCGCGGGCCGTTCGCGGGCCGGCGCAACGGCGGCTGTTGGCGTGGGGCCCAGCGTGCCATCCGCCGCCGTCAGCGCGTAGACAGGCACCGGCTTGGCAATGTTCTTCAGCGACTGGGCGCCCAGATCCACGAAGCCCAGCGCGAGCTTGCCCTCGACTTCGTCCTTCACCTTGCCCGAGACACAGATGCCGCCCGGCTGCGTCAAGGTCTCCAGCCGCGCGGCGACGTTGATGCCGTCGCCGTAGATGCGCGCCTCGTCGTAGATCACTTCGCCCAGGTTGATGCCGATGCGGAACTGCATGCGTCGCGGCGCGTCCACGCCCTCGTTGCGCGCCGCCATGAGCCGCTGGATGCGCCAGGCACATTCGACGGCAGAGACGGCGCTCTGGAACTCGGCCAGGATGCCATCGCCGGCGGTGTCGATCACGCGACCGCCAAACTCCGCCACCAGCGGCAGCACGACGGCTTGGTGGCCTTTGAGCGCGTGGAACGTGGCCACCTCGTCGTCACCCATCAGGCGCGAATAGCCGGCAATATCGGCCGCCAGGATCGCGACTAGGCGGCGAGGGATCGACTCATTCGACATGTGCGGTCTCTCAGGCGGGGTTTGCGATCTGCCTGGCCAGTATTGCACGCGGTCGAGCGACACTCTGCCGTCGCGCACCCATCGTGTGAGGCCCGCCGGAATGCAAGTCCGCGTCCTCAGCGCCGAATGAACGCGGTTCCTGGTCGCCGCTCACAGCCGCGCTCAGCGCAGCGCCAGCTCGGCCACGATTTGCGTAGCGATTTGTTGCGTGGCACTGTGCAAACTGGTGTCGATGAAGTCACTGCCAGGGTCCATCCACACCGACAGCGGGCTCAAGGGGCTGCTGTACTCGTAGAGCTTTTGCTTCGGCGATTCGGCTGCGCTTTTGCTGCTGTCACGCAAGCTCACGGTGGCCCGCAAAACGAAACCAATGCGCTCGTCTCGCGTTGAGGTCAGCGCGAGCTCGTGCATTTCGACGCTCAGCATGTGGAGGCTTGCACCAGGCTGCAGCGTCCAGTGTTTGCCTGCGCGCTCGGTGATGTTGCTGTGCAATTCGCCAAGCACGTCGTGGCTCTGACGCACAGCGTTCACCCGTTCGCGCAGCCGCGATGACGACTCTTCAGACAGCGCCCCGGTCACGCCCACCGCGGCACCCGCCACCGTGCCAGTCAGCGCACCCGCCGCCGCACCAAGCGGCACACACAGCACCGCCAGCGGGCCACAACTCAAACCCCACAGCCCGCCCGCGATAAGGCCCGAGTGAACGCCCGTTGTGGTGTCACTGCCCAGGGCTTGGTTGTTGATCGCGATGTCTGCGCCCGTCGGCGCACTGGCCATCACCGCAATGTCGACGGACTCACCTCTGCGGATGGACGACATCGACGGCGGCGATGCGCAGCCGGCTAACCAGCTGCAGCACAGCAAGGTGCACAGTGTTTGTCGATTCATGGCGAACTCCGTTGATGCAGCGCGCGGTGAAGCATTCTCCCTAGCTCGGCGCCAACTGCGCCTTCACCCGACGAAGTTCCGGATGGTCGGCGTCGGCCGCCTCAAACAGCTTGGCCACCCGAGCGTAATGCGCGCGCGCGCGATCACGATCGCCTGCTGCTGCGGCGGCTTGCGCGGCACCGAGTGCCGCGCGCATGCGCCCCGGCTCCTTGCTCATGGCGACTTCAAACTCGACCACGGCCGCCGCTGGTTGGCGGGCTTCGGCGAGCATTTCACCCAGCATCTCGCGCGCCGGCTTGATCGGCCCGGGCGTGACAGCCGCCTTGTCGGTGGCGTCTTCATGGTCGGCTGCTGCGCGCATCATCTTCAGCGCTTCGTCGCTCTTGCCTTCGGCACGCAGTGCCCAGGCTTCGACGGCCTTGATCTGAATGTCCGCCTGGTCGGCCCAGTAGCGCAGGCCGCCGTCGAGCATCGCTTGCTTCAAGGCACTCAGTGCGGCGATATCGCGGCGCGCGCCGCTGGCATCACCAGAGCGCGCTGCGCCCAATCCGCGGGCGTACACGAGCACCGCTTGCGCGTGCGGAAATTGCTGCCAACCGAACGCAACGTCATCCGGCGTGAGTGCGAGTTTCGCGGCCTCGGCCCATTGGCCGCGCTCGGTAGCCAATCGCGCCGGGATCGCTGCGAGCGCGAAGGCTGCGGCGAACAAGGTGTCGCCTTCAATGCGACTCTGCGAGGCGCGCAAATCGGCAAGCACTTGCTGGGCGGCGCGGTCTTGGCCCAACTGCAGGTAGGCATAGACCATGTAGTCCAGCGAGTGAAGGCGGTTCACGATGTCGGGCTGCAACTTCAACACCGCTAAGTTGGAGCTGAGCGAATCCTGCCAATGGCCCAGGCGAGTGAAAGTGTGCGACGGCATATGCAGCGCGTGCGGCGATGAGGCTGCGATCGTGCGATGACGCTGCGCCGCCTTGAGCCCACGCTGGGCAAGTGCCGGGAAATCGTAGGTGTGGATCAAGTAATGCGCGACGCCAGGGTGATCGGGCAGCGTCACGTACAGGCGTTCGAGCACATCGGCGGCCTTGAGCTGGTTGGTGTACTTCTTGTCACTGGGATCGAAATTGGCTGACATCACATGGGCATGGAAGATGAGCGCTTCCATGTCGCGCGGATAGTCGCGCGTCATCTTCTCCAAGGCCAGTTCATAGGCCAACTGGCGCGTGCGTGCGGGCACCTTGTCGGCGTCGGCGAAAAAGGCTTCAACGGCGGCCACGTAGTCACGCTCACGCGGCGTTTTGGGCCCGAGCGCCTTGGCGCGCTGAACCGCTTGCCAGCCCTCTGCAAGCGCCTTGCCGCGCAGTGGCCAGGTAAACGCGTTGCCGATCTCAACGATCGCTTGTCCCCACGGCGCCATGGCACAGCTTGCGTCGGCCTGCGCGGTCGCAGCGAAGGCTTTGCGTGCCTCAATCCAATGGTAGGAGTGGTAGAGCGCGATGCCACGCGTGAACTGCGTTTGCGCGGCCGCGTTGCAACTGATCGGGAATTCGACCGTACCGAGTTTCTCGGGCAGGCCCTCGTAGGGCTTGCCGGGCACCATGGGCTGCGCCACGGCCATTGAGTAGACGATCAACGATGCGGCTGCGATGAGCGCCAGGCGAATCGGGTTGATCGGACGAACCGAAGAGACTGAACATTTCGACATAGACACCCCAGTGTGGACGTTGAGACCGCCATGGAAAACCCGTGAAACCCAGCGCGGCGAAGCGTACGCCAAGTGCATCGCCACGTGCAAGTCGGCACACCGAGCGCATCCCCGACTCGGCGTGTTGAAGCTTGGCCTGGGGCCGTGGCTGGCGCGTGTGGTGAACGACAAGTGCAGCAGAGATGTCGTTCGCCCTAGGTAGGCCATGGCCTACGCGCACGATGCCTGCCGTCCGGTTCCACGCGCCACGGCCACGGCTGACACTGCGGGCACGTCACAACCACTGGAGTGCAACATGCGTGAGGCTTGGAAGTTTTTTCGTACGGCGGTGCTGCTCGTCGCCATACCCACTGCGGCCAATGCCTATCGCGTAGGCCCGCCGGACACTTTCAGCGATCTCTTGTGGCGTGTTTCAAGCAACGTATCCGGTCTGAGCGGCTGCACCGAACTGCAAGTTGACGCCACTGGGGACCTGACCAACTCTTCAAAGTTGAGCATCTACGGCGCACTGAACTGCCCGTCCCAGCAGAGTGGCAGTTACGGCGTGGTGGGCGGCGGGTACTTTGCCGGCGACGGCTCGTTCAACATGACGCTCATCGTCGGTTCCAACACCGTGCTGGATTGCATACGATTGCCCAGCAGCTTGAGCGGCTCGTGCATTTACCGAGACACCCTCGGAAACAGCTTGGGAACGGCCTTCGTGACGTTCCGCTGAGCACCACACATCGTGCAATCCACCATGACCGGCATGGCTCGAGCTATGGTCGTGGGTGCCGTCGTCGCCGCCTCCGCGACGGCCGGATGGCTCCTCGTGTCGTCCAAGGACTCGGGTCCTGGAGCTCAGCTTCAGCCGCCTGGGGGTTTGCAAACCGCACTCCATCCTGACGCGATCACTGCGCCAAGACCGGCCGCGCCACTACGCACCCCTGTCCCCGACCCTGTCGCTGACACTGTCCCTAGCGCGCCACTCGTTGTTCTTACCGGCGTGGTGGTTGCAACGGGAGGGCGTGACAACGTGGCCATCGTCTCGGTCGATCGCAGGCCGGAAATGCTCATGCGTGTCGGCGACGCCTTGGGCGCCTCGGCGACGGTGGTGCGCATCGACGATGCTTCGATGACCTACCGACTTGCAGGCAAGGAGCTAAGCGTCGTCGTCAAGCAGTCAGCATCGGTCACTGCGGCAGTCCAACCCATCGCGCCGCCGAAACAATATGCCGGCTTCGTTGCGGCCGCACCGGCCATCGCGCGAGGCGCTGGATCGGAACCTGGCAGCGGCAACGCGGCGTTCCGTCAAGCCGTGGAAAAGAAGTTCCAGGCAATCGCGGCGGGCCGATGACGCCCCTTTGAGCTGCGGCCAGGTGAAGGGCCGCGCCCGCGTCCACGTCAGGCCAGCACGCGCCGTCCCTTCAAGCGCAGCGCCGGCGCGCTGAGCGAGGGCAACTTGCGACGCGAGGCCAGCACCTGCTCGATGTCGTCCTGGGCGCTGTCGATGAGCACCAGGCAGGACTTCTCGGCGGCCAAAGGTGCGCGTGCAATCACGGCGTCGAGCACGGCGCGGTGCAGCGGCAGTGAACTCGCCGGCCCGTCAGGGCGCGAGGTGCTGATCTCGAAGCTGGTGCGCAGCAGTGCGCCCAGCGCCTTGCTCATCTGCACCACCATGCGGTTGTGGCAGGCACGCAGCAGGCCTTGGTGGAAGCGCAGATCGAAGCTCACGTAGTCGCCGCCGTGTTCGATGGCGGCCTTCATGCCCGCATAGGCCGCTTCGATCTCCGCGATGTCGGCCTTGGTGGCGCGCTCGGCGGCCATACGCACACCGGCAGGTTCGACCACGCGGCGCAGCTCTTGCAGGTCACGCAGGAACTCGCGCGTGAGGCCCATCTTGGACTTCCACAACACGACCTCGGGGTCGAACCAATTCCAGTTGTCTTCGGGCAGCACGCGCGTGCCGACCTTGGGGCCGGTGCTGAGCAAGCCCTTGGCCACGAGTGACTTGACGGCTTCGCGGATCACCGTGCGGCTGACTCCGAACTCCTCGCACAAAGCCGGCTCGGGCGGGATCACGGCGCCCGCCGCGTAGCGGCCACCGACGATGGCTTGGCCAAGCTGCTCCAACGTGTAGCCGTGAATGTTCTTGACCATTCGCGCAATCAGCCGCGTACAAAGAGCGTTAGCAGTGGCTCGGCCCCAAGCTGGCGGCTCCAATGGCCGTGCAACTTGGCGTCAAAGCTGGCGCCGCTTGGCAGCACATCGGCCGAATAAAAGTGCTGGCCCGGCAGGAACACGCGCGAGCTGCCGTCTTGCAGGCCGACTTCCATCTGCCCACCCAAGACGAAGACCCATTGCGGTTCCCCCGTGCAGTGGAATTCGCTGCGAAAGCCGACGGGACTCATGCGCAATTGATAGCCACCGCTGGGCATCAAAGGCGAGAGCATCGCCGCCGGCTTGCCTTCGCTCAAGGCCAGCGCCTCCTCGCGAAAACGCGCGCGGCCGTCGTGGTCGGTGAAGAGAATGACTTTGCTGAAGTGGCTCATGGTCACAGCGTCGAGGTCATGCCGCCGTCCACCACCAGCACGTGGCCGGTGAGGTAGCTCGACGCGTCGCTGGCCAGGAACACGGCGGCCGGCGCCAGCTCATTCACGTCACCCCAGCGGCCCACCGGCGTGCGTTTGCAGATCCACTCGTTGAACACCGGGTCAGCGACGATCGCCGCCGTGAGCTCGGTCTGGAAGTACCCCGGCGCAATGCCGTTGACGGTGATGCCGTGTGGCGCCAGGTCCAGCGCCATGCCTTTGGTCAGCATCTTCAGCGCACCTTTACTGGCGGTGTAGGCAGCAGTACCGGGGCGGCTGACCTCGCTCATCACCGAGCAGATGTTGATGATGCGGCCACGCTTGCGCGCAATCATGCATTTCGAGACTTCTTGGCTCACGTAAAACGCGCTGTCGACATTGGTGCGCATTACGTGATGCCAATCGGCATGTGCCAGCCCCTGGATCGGCCCGCGCTTGGTGGTGCCGGCGTTGTTGACCAGGATATGGATGGCGCCAATGCTGGCTTCGATCTCGGCGATGCCAGCCGCCACTGCGGCCGCGTCGGTGGTGTCGAACGCGCGTGCGTGCACCATGTGGCCTTCGCTTCGCAGCGCGGCGGCGGTGGCTTCCAGCCGCTGCGCGTTGCGCGCATTCAGCACCACCGTGGCCCCCACCTGCGCGAAGCCGCGCGCCAGCGCCAGGCCGATGCCGGTGGACGAGCCGGTGACGAGTGCGATGCGGCCATCAAGGCGAAAGGTTTTGGCGTTGATCATGTCGACAGACTCTGGGCTTGAGGTTGATGAAGTTGCGCGCACAGCGTCGCCACGATGTCGTGTGGCGCGGCGGCGATATCGGCCGTGAGTGCGGCTTCGTCTGCGCCCGGTGCTTCCAGTGTTAGCAATTGGCTTTGCAAGAGTGACGCCGGCATGTAGTGGTTCTGGCGCTGCTGCATGCGCACGGCCAACAGCTCAGGCGTGCCGTGAAGGTGAACGAAACGCAGCAGCGGCGAGGCTTGACGCAGCCGGTCGCGATAACGACGTTTGAGAGCGGAGCATGAAATCACGA
>JANMMH010000338.1:0-3804 GCA_031373055.1 Rubrivivax sp.
GGAAGCGCTCGAACAGCAGCTCGTACTTCAGCGGGTCCAGGTCGGTAATGAAGAGCGAGTAGGCCACCAACGAGCCCGCACCCGAGCCGCGACCCGGGCCCACCGGGCAGCCGTTTTGTTTGGCCCAATTGATGAAGTCACCGACGATCAAAAAGTAGCCCGGGAAGCCCATCTTGATGATGGTCTCGATCTCGAAGTCAAGCCGCGCCTGGTACTCAGCGCGGCGCGCTTCGCGCGTGGCGGCGTCGGGGTAGAGCACCACCAGCCGCCGCTCCAGTCCGGCGTTAGCCTGCTCACGAAAGTAGGCCGCGATGGGCTGGTGTCGGCCATCCACCAGCGGCGTGGGGAAGTCGGGCAGCTGCGGCTTGCCCAGCACCAACGCGAGGTTGCAGCGCTTGGCGATCTCCACGCTGTGATGCAGCGCCACGGGCACATCAGCAAAGAGCGCCGCCATCTGCGCTTGCGTCTTGAAGTACTGCTCGCGGCCAAAGCGTTTCGCGCGCTTGGGGTTGGCCAGCAGCTCGCCGTCGGCCACGCAGACACGCGCCTCGTGGGCTTCAAAGTCGTCGGGGGCCAGGAATTGCACGGGGTGCGTGGCCACGACTGGCAACGCCAGCTCGCTGGCCAGCGTGACGGCGGCACGCACATGCGTTTCGTTGGTCGCCAGGCCGGCGCGTTGAAGCTCAATGTAGAAGCGCTGCGGGAAGATGGCCGCCAGGCGCTTGGCGAGCGTCGCCGCACGTGCGCTGTCGCCCGCCAACAGGGCCGTACCCACCACGCCAAGATCGGCCCCCGACAGCGCAATGAGCCCGCCCGAGAGCTCATGCAACCAGGCCCACTTGACCCAAGCCTGCGCCCGCTGCACGTTGGCCGTCCAGGCGCGAGCGATCAGCTCGCACAGGTTGAGGTAACCCTGCGCGTTTTGCACCAGCACGAGCAAGCGGCTGGGTAACTTGACGCCACCTTCAGGCGCGGGCTCCAGCCAGAGGTCGGCACCCATCAGCGGCTTGACGCCTTCACTGCGGCAAGCTTGATAGAACTTCACCGCACCGAAGAGGTTGCTCAGGTCGGTGATGGCCAGCGCGCCCTGGCCGTCGGCGCGCGCAGCGGCGGCCAGCGGCTCGATGCGCAAGATGCCGTCCACCACCGAGTATTCGGTGTGGCTACGTAGATGAACAAAACTCGGGGCGGTCATAGGTGCACTCACGTGCCGCTCTTCCAGGTAAACGGAAACGCCAGCTGCTTCCAGAAGCCACCCGGCACATAGTCGCCCACCACGCCGTACTGCGCCGGCCAGGCGCGGTCGGACTGCACCGCCGTGCCGAAGACGTGGTCAAGGAACGCGAAGTGCGCGGCGTAGTTTTTGTCGATGGCCTCGTCGTCTTGCGCGTGGTGCCAGTGGTGGAAGTTGGGCGTGACGATCACATAGCGCAGCGGCCCCAGGCGCACGCTCACATTGGCGTGGTTGAACACCGCCTGGAAGCCGACGATGACGATGTAGGCGTCGATCACTTCCTTTGAAAAGCCCAGCACGAAGATTGGTGCTAACACCAGAGTACGCGTGATGATGAGCTCGATGATGTGCTGGCGCAAGCCGGCCAGCCAGTCCATGCTTTTGACGCTGTGATGCACGGCGTGCAGCCGCCAGAGCACGGGCACCTCGTGGTAGGCGCGGTGCGTCCAGTACTGCACCAGGTCGGCCACCAACACGATGAGCAGCAGCGCCGCCACAAACGGCAGATTGCGCACCCAGGCCTGCACGCCGTCGGTGGCGGCCCAGCCGAAGAGCTTGTGCACAAAGAGGTTGGTCGCCAGCAGCACAAAGCCCACGGCCATGTGGTTGACGATGAAGTGGTGGAAGTCGGTCTGCCACTCGGGGCGAAAGACCGGCTGGTCTTTGCGAAGGGCAAAGAATTTTTCGATGAACACAAAGATCAACGTCGAGCCAAGCAAGTCGAGGATGAACCAGTCGAGACCAAGGTAGGGCGTGTTGTCGGGGAAGTTGGGGTTGACCTCAACCTTGTGCGCGCCGAGCAGCAGCGTCAGGCCAATCAACACAAACGTGGCCAGTGATAACCAGCGCACACGGCCGAAGACGATGTTGAAAAGTGCCACCGCGCCGGCCACCACCAGCGACCAATACAGCAGCTGGCGCATGACGTCGACGTTGTAGGACTTGCGCAGCTGCGGCGTCGTCAGGTACTCGGGGAAGTGAAACGCCAGCACACCGAGGAAACACAGGATGCCGAGTGCGAGCGCCACCACACCCGAGACCATGCCGCGCCCGGGCCGCAGCTCGCCATGGGATTCGCTGAGTTGGTTGAGTTTGTCGAGCATGGTCGGTTGCCTCTTTCGTCTACGTCTGATGCGCGGTGGGAGTTTATCGAGCGACTGAGCCAACGACTGCACGACGACTGACCCAAGGACGGCGCCCAAACCCGCTACCTACAATCGCCGCCGATGTTGATCCGCGTCATCGGCGTTTTGCTCATGCTCACCGCGCTGGCGGTGCCCTTGTCGCGCGCGCCTGATCGCGCGCCCGAAACGCTGGTGGCGCGCTGGGCACCACCACCGTCGGACTTCATCGAGATCAAAGGCCAGCCCGTGCACCTGCGCGACCAAGGCCCGCGCGCCGACGCCGCGCCCATCGTGCTCTTGCACGGCACCGCCGCCAGCCTGCACACCTGGGAAGGCTGGGTCAAGTCGCTCAGCAAGGAGCGCCGTGTCATCACGCTGGACTTGCCGGGCTTCGGGCTCACCGGCCCCTTCACCGGGAAGTACACCCAAGACGACTACCGCGGCGACACGCTGGCGCGCTTCGTCATCGACGTGCTTGACCACCTGGGCGTGCAGCGCTTCGTCATCGGTGGCAATTCACTGGGTGGTGAAGTCGCTTGGCGCGTGGCCACGCTGGCCGCAGAGCGCGTGCAGCGGCTGATCCTGGTCGACTCCGCAGGCACACCGTTCGAGCCCGAAGTCGTGCCACTGGGTTTTCTCATCGCTCGACTACCCGGCGTGCGCCGCATCCCCGAACACCTGCTGCCGCGTGCGCTGGTGGCGCAAGGTGTGATGTCGGTGTACGCCGACCCGGCACGCGTCAGCCCCGCTCTCGTCGACCGTTATTACGAGCTGACACTGCGTGAGGGCAACCGCCGCGCGCTGGGGCTGCGCATGCAGCAGCTTGAGCGTGAGGTCGACCACAGCGCGCGCATCGCCTCGATCAAGGTGCCCACGCTGATCCTGTGGGGCCAGCAAGACCGCTTGATCCCGGTGGCGCAGGCTGGCGAGTTCAAGCGCCTGGTTCAGGGCAGCGAGCTCGTCGTCTTCGACGGCCTGGGCCATGTGCCGCAAGAGGAAGACGCGCCGCGCACGGTGGCGGCAGTGCAGCGCTGGTTGGGCCCGTAGCGGCGCCTGGGCTAGCAGCGAAACACACCCATGCCCAAACTTCCCGTCATGCGCTGGCTGCCCGAGTGGCGGCAGAGCGGCACCGTGCGCATCGACCTGCTTGCCGGCCTCACCGGCGCCGTGGTGGTGCTGCCGCAGGGCCTGGCCTTCGCCACGCTGGCGGGCATGCCGCCGCAGTACGGGCTTTATGCGGCCATGGTGCCTTGCCTGGTAGCTGCCGTGTTTGGATCGAGCCGCCTGATGGTGAGCGGGCCGGCCAACGCCATCTCGCTGACGACCATGGCGCTGCTCACGCCCTTGGCGGTGCCGGGCACACCCGACTACGTGCGCCTGGCCTTGACGCTGGCCTTTCTCGTCGGCGTGATGCAGTTGCTGCTGGGCCTGGCGCGTGTGGGCGCG
>JANMMH010000405.1:0-5600 GCA_031373055.1 Rubrivivax sp.
CAGCAGCTTGGCGTCCAATGGCGCCGTGCCCTCACGCGTCTGGCCGCGCCATTGGCCGCCCAGACTGGCCCAGGTATAGCGCAGCAGGCGCTCGGCGAGGTCGGTGCGATCCATCATCTGCAGGGAAGGGCGCTGCTGGCAATTTTTCGGGAAGCTGCCTTTGAGCTCGATGGTCACGACACCGCGTACTTTGCTCGTTAGTGGCGTCACCCAGCGGCCACCACGGCCCCACTGGTCGCAGGGCGCGTCGTTCAGTTCGAGCTTGTTGATGACGTCCACACGCGCCAGCGGCGGCAGCACACGCGCCTTGATCTGCTGCGTGTCCGACTCCAGCTCCAGCGCCAGCAGGTTGCCCGCCAGGTGCAGCGCGTCGGGGATGACGTTGTAGGGGAACTCCGAGGCTTCATCAAAGGGCGGCAGGCCGACATCACTGCGCGGCGGGTTGAAGAGGCTGCGGTCAAGAATGACGTCACCCCGGATCGTGCGGATGCCCTTGTAGCGCAGCTCGGCGAGCAAGGCCCACAGCTGCGGCAGCCCGAGCTCGGGGTCGGCACCGCCACGCAGCACCAGGTCGCCTTCGAGCACGTCGCCGGTTTGCGTGGCCACCGACAGCAGCTCGGTGCGGCCACGATGGTTGGGCCCCAGGCGGTCCAGCGCCACCGCGCTGGTGACGAGTTTCAACGCCGACGCCGGTTGCATGAATGCCTCGGCGCGGTGCGCCACCAAGGGCTCGCCGCCATTCAACGGCAACACCACGGCACCGAACTGTTCGCCAGTCAATCCGGCGTGTTGCAGCGCGTCGCGTACGGCTTCGGGCAAGGCTTGAGCTTGGGTGGGGGTGGTGTTGATGAGCAGCACCACCAGCACCAACAGTACAGGCATGAAGACGTTTCGCATGGCCACATTTTGCCCCGCGCCACTTCGGGTGCGGTTCTGCGCTGAACCACAATGACGCACCGATACCGCGACCTTTCACCCATGCCCGAGACCCTGCCGACAACCCCCGAACTTGGCCTGGGCCTGGACGTTGGCGGCACGCGCACGCGCTGGGCTTTGGCGCGCGCCAGTGGCGAGCTGGTAGCGCAGGGCGAGGCCCCGGGTTTCAGCGGTTTACAGGTGGCCGACGCGCCCGGCCGCGAGGCCATTGCGTACGCGCTGGCCAGCGTGTGGTCCTCGGCTCACGCCCTGGCGGGCGACGGCACGGTGCTTGCGGTTTGCGCCGGCGTGACGGGCTTCGACGGCGACAGCGCGGGCCCCTTGGCGTCACTGATGGCCAGCGAGCTACATGTCAATGCAAGCCGCGTGCGCCTGTTCAACGACGTCGAGCTGGGATGTCGCGCGGCCTTCGCACCAGGGCAGGGTTACCTGGTCTACGCCGGCACGGGCTCCATCGCCGCCTTCGTCGACGAACACCACGTGCTGCACCGCGCCGGCGGGCGAGGTGGCGTCATCGACGACGGCGGCGGCGGCTACTGGATCGCACGTGAAGCGCTGCGCCAAATCTGGCGCGCCGAGGACGAAACACCCGGCGCCTGGCGCGGCTCTGCGCTGGCGCAAGAAGTCTTCAAGGTCGTGGGCGGCAGCGACTGGGCGTTCACCCGCGCCTGGGTCTACGGCGCGTCGCGCGGGCAGCTCGGCGAACTGGCGTTGGCCGTGTCGGCAGCGGCCGATCGCGATGCCAGCGCACGCGCCATCCTGCACGCGGCGGGTCAGGAGCTGGCGCGTCTGGGTGGGGCGCTGGTCAAGCGCCATGGCCCACGCGCGCTGCGCCTGGCCGGGCGTGTGTTCGAGCTGCATCCGTGTATTGAAGCGGCGGTGCGCGCCACGCTGCCGCCGGGGATGGATGTCACCTCACCCGGCGAGCTGGCGGCGCATCACGCCGCCGCCGTCATCGCATTGAAAGAGACTTGAACGTGATGCGACTTGCCTTCGCCGCGTTGTGGCTGGCCCTCCTAACAGGCTGCGCGAGCGGCCCCCTCGTGCTGCGTTTTGATGACAGCCTGAGCGCCAAGGGCCAGGACAGCCGCGTGCAGTTTTTGGTGCTGCATTTCACCGCAGAAAACCTGGAGCGGTCGATCAACATTCTGGCGCATGGAGGTCGTGTCTCCTCGCATTACCTCGTCACCGACGAGACGCCCGTGCGCACCTACCGCCTGGTCGACGAGAGCCGTCGCGCCTGGCATGCCGGGCAGAGTTTCTGGCGCGGGCAAACCATGCTCAACGCTTCGTCGATTGGTATCGAGATCGTCAACCCCGGCAATGTGGCGACCAACGAGGGCAAGCGCTGGGTGCCCTTCACGCCAGCGCAAGAAGACGCCGTGGTGGCGCTGGTGCAAGACATCGTGCGCCGCCACCAAATCCGCCCGGAGAACGTGATCGGCCACAGCGACATCGCGCCCATGCGCCGCGACGACCCGGGGCCGCTGTTCCCGTGGAAACGTCTGGCTGGCCTTGGCCTCGTCGCGTGGCCCGACGAAGCGCGCGTCGCAGCGCAGCGCAAGGTCTTCGACGCAGCCTTGCCCGATGTCGCGTGGTTCCAAAAAACACTCGCAGCACATGGTTTCCAGCTCGCCCAAAGCGGCACGCTAGACGACGTCACACGAAGGGTAGTGAGGGCATTCCAGATGAAGTACCGACCCAGCCAGATTGACGGCACTCCCGACGCCGAAACCGCCGCCATGCTGCATGTGCTCACCACCGCAGTGGTGCGCCCATGAGGCGCCGCGAAGTCAGTGCCGCCGCGCTGTTAGCGCTGACCGGCTGCGCCGCACCCACGGGCGTGTTGGCCCCGGTGGAAGACGCCGCGCCGGGTGGTTTTCGCATGCCGCCGCCCGCCCCGCGCGAGATGCGTGGCGCTTGGATCGCCACCGTCGACAACATCGACTGGCCCAGCCGCCGCGGCCTGCCTGCGGCCGAGCAGCGCGCCGAGATGCTGCGCATGTTGGAGCGCGCGCAATCGATCGGCCTCAACGCCGTGATGCTGCAAGTGCGCCCGGCCACCGACGCCATCTACCCGTCCGCCATCGAGCCTTGGAGCGAGTACCTCAGTGGGGAGCAAGGCCGCGCCCCCGAGCCCGGCTGGGACCCCTTGGCGAGCTGGGTGCAAGAAGCCCACAAGCGCGGCATTGAAGTGCACGCCTGGTTCAACCCCTACCGCGCCTGGCACCCCAGCGCGCGCGGTGTGCCCGCCGCCAACCATGTCTCGCGCACCAAACCGCAGCTGGTGCGCCGCTATGGCGAAACGCAGTGGCTGGACCCGGCCGAGCCCGAGGCCGCCGCGCAAACATTGGCCGTGGTGGCCGACGTGCTGACACGCTACGACATCGACGGTGTGCACATCGACGACTACTTCTACCCCTACCCCATCAAAGGCGCCGACGGCCAGGACATCGACTTCCCAGACACCGCACGTTTCCAGCGTTATCTTGAAGGCGGCGGCAAGCTCGCGCGCGACGACTGGCGCCGCGAGCAGGTCAACCAGCTGGTGCGCAAGATGCATGAGGCCGTGCGCCGCATCCGCCCGGCGGCGCGCTTCGGCATCAGCCCCTTCGGCCTGGGCCGGCCCGATCTGCGCCCACCGGGCATCGAAGGTTTCAGCCAGTACGACAAGCTCTACGCCGACGTGGAGTTGTGGGTCGCGCAAGGCTGGTACGACTACCTGGTGCCCCAGCTCTACTGGGCCATCGACCGCGAAAAACAGGCCTTCGCGGTGCTGCAAGACTATTGGGCTGGCCGGGTTGGCAAGGTCAAACACATGTGGCCGGGGCTCTACACCAGCTCGATCCCACGGCCTGGCACCACGCCCGCACCCAGTGCGCGCAACTGGAGGGCCGACGAGATCGTCAACCAGATCAAGCTGCAACGTGGCCACAACCCCGCAGGCGGCCACGTGCACTTCAGCATGGCCGCGCTGATGCAAGACCGCGACGGCATCGCCACGCGTCTGCGCCAGGAGACCTACCGTGAGGCCGTGCTGCCCCCCGCCAACCCATGGCTCGGTGGCCAGCAGCCGGCAGCGCCCACGCTGCGGCTGGACGGTGGCCAGCTGCACATCGCGCCGGCGGCGGGTGGCGCCGTCTACACCTGGGCCGTATGGCTGCGCGTGGCGGGCAACTGGCGGCTGCGCGTGCAACCGGCGTTAGATGCGCGCGTGGCGCTGGCGATGGAAGGCGGCACGGCCGACGCCGTGGTGGTGACGGCGGTCAACCGCAGCGCGCAAGAGAGCTCGCGGGTGGTGTGGCGTGCAGTGCGGGGGTGATTGCCTTCTGGACGGTCGCGCCTTCCATCACTATTCGTCAGGTAGCAAAAATGGATGTCATAGGCCCTCACCTGCAACGCGCCGCGGAATGCGAGGCCGTTTTGCGCACGCTACCTGGGTGGTTCGGTATCGAGCACGCGCTGCTCATGTACGTTGAAGACACCACAAAGCTGCCTACGTTTGCGATGGAACAAGACGGGCGAGTGATCAGCTTCCTGACGCTTCGCGAACACTTTCCAAGCTCGTGGGAAGTCCACTGCATGGCGGTCGAGGCACCTGCCCGCGGCAAGCATCTTGGCTCTCAACTACTCGCACACTCGGAAGCGTGGCTTCGCCAGCGCGGCGTCACGCTCTTGCAGGTCAAGACGGTCGCAGCGACCAGCAAGAGCCCCGAATACGCTCAAACCCGAAAGTTCTATGAAGCACGTGGCTTCACGCCCGTCGAAATCTTCCCCGAACTGTGGGACCCCTGGAACCCGGCGCTGCAATGCATCAAATGGCTCAACGCGGCCTAAACATTCGCAGCCATGCGGCGACCGGATGCAAGCCTTCGCCCACGGCGCCCCACCACGAGCAAGGCCAAGGCCGCCAAGGCCAGTGGCACCGTGCCGGGCAGCGGCACGAGCGTGAGTTCACCGTCGAAGACGAATCGGGTCAAGGCCTCGCTAGGGCTGATGAATTGCCCGCTGCCGGTGAAGGACCCTGTGCCGCTGGCGCCGGCAAAGATGCCGGTGCCGCCGGTGAAGATCATGTTCGTGCCGAAAAGGAGGAAAGCGCCTGGGCTGTCTAGCGGCACGAGTTGCACGTCAAAGCTGGCGTAGAGCTCGTCGCCCAGTGCGTTCTCGAACACATTGGTGCCACTGCCCGCACCGGTGGCGAAGTTGACGATGTCGCCCGAGCGATAGGCCTGGATGCCCAGCACGCCACTGCCCGTGGCGCTGGTTTGCACCTGCACGATGGGCACAGTCGGGTCTAGGACGCCGACGATGGCGGAGTCACCGCTCATCGTGGCTTGAAAGCTCACGACGCTGGCGATTGCGGAGGCCGGCAAGACCAGCGCGCCGACGGCTGCCGCGAGCATCAGGCTGACGCAGGCGAGTTTGGCGCCATGCGACTTGCGCGCGGCAGCGCCCTGCACCGGCGCCTGTGCTTGCGCCGTCGGCCTGCGCAGAGCCCATGCCGTCCACAACGCCGCAGCGGCGTCGATGGCCGCGAACAGGCACAGCGCGACAGGCGCGAATCCGGCGAGCACGAAGGCGACGATGACGACGGCAGCCAGGCCACGGCGCCACACCGACCACGCGATCAGTGAGCGCACCTCGGCGCGCGCTGCGAGCAGGTC
>JANMMH010000269.1:0-2389 GCA_031373055.1 Rubrivivax sp.
ACCGCGCAGTCGCGACGGGGTGATCTCCAACGTGTAGGCCGAATAGTTGGTGGCCAGCACCACGCCATGGCGGTCGAGGATCAAGCCGCGGTTGGGCACGATGGGCAGCACGGCGATGCGGTTGGCCTCGGCCTGCGTGGCCAGCTCCTCATGACGAAAGACCTGCAAATGCACCAGCCGCGCGCCCAGCAGCACAAAAGCCAGCAGCACGAACGCGGCCGCCGCGACAAGGCGGCCGCGGAACTGGCCGATCTCGCGGTCGACGTTCTTCAGCTCGGTCATGGCTGGCTTGGCATGGACATCAAAGCGTGCGTCACAGTGGCCGATTTTGATCGGGGTCGGGCGCACGGCGCTGCGGTGCAAGCAGCAGCAGCACCACCAGCGGCCATAGGAGTCCTTCGAGCAAAGGTGCGAGCAAGAGCACCCAGCCCGGGAACATGTCGCCCGCGAGCAAACGCACGACGAGTGCCACGGCATGCGCGGCGAAAAACACGGGCAGGATTTGCAGCGCCTGCTCGGCAATGCCGAACCACAAGAGGCGGCGGTGGATGGTGATGGCGATGTAGCTCAGCAGCGTGTAGGCCAACGCGTGCTGGCCCAAGAGCGCGCCGTCGTTGACGTCCATCAGCAGCCCCAGGACAAAAGCCACGCCCACGCCCACGCGGCGCGGCTGGTGCACGTTCCAGAACACCAGCACGACGGCCAGCATATCGGGCGCACCGGGCATGCGGCCAAGTGGCAGCAAGCCCACCACCATCGCCAGCAGCAGCGTGAAGGCGATGAACAGCGGGTTGACCGGTAGCAGCAGCTGGTCTGAGCCGCGCGGCATGATCATCGGCTGGCCCCCTTGCTTGCGGGCACTGCGCTCGTGGCCACTGCGGCTTTGCCGCGTGAGGCCTTGGCGCCGGGCACCGGCTCAGGCTCCGGGCGCGGCGGCAGCTGCGCTGCCGTGGGCTCCAGCACCAACACATGCCGCACGCCGTCGGCAGCCGCCACGGGTGCGAGCAGCACACGCGCGAAGCTCGACTCGACGCGGCGCTCCACGCTCACCACCTTGGCCACCGCCAGCCCCGGCGGGTAGACGCCGTCGACGCCGCTGGTGTGCAGCACGTCGCCCTGCTGCACGTCGGCATTGCCCGACATGAAGCGCAGCTCCATCACCGCACCGCCGGGCCCGCTGATGCCGCCGAAGGCTGCGCTGCGCTGCTGCGTGCGCGTGTTCAGCACGGGGATGGCGGCGTCCTTGTCCGACAGCAGCGTAGCTTCACTGGACAAGGCGTAGACGCGCGTGACCTGGCCGACGACGCCCAGGTGGTTGATGACCGGCGCGCCCAGCACCACGCCTTGCGCCTTGCCGACATCGATGAAGAGCTTGCGCGAATAAGGGTCGGCGGCCTCGTACATAACCTCGGCGGCGAGGCTGCGCACCTGCAGCGATGGGCGCATGTCGAGCAGGGCGCGCAGCTGCTGGTTTTCGGCCGCCAGACGTTCGGCGCGCGCGGCTCGCTCGGACATTTGCGCGAGCGATAGCTGGGCGCGGCGTTCGCTGGCGACGGCTTGTTCGAGGCCCTGCAAATGGTCTCGCCCGGAGCCCAGCAACTGCACTGGCACTGCGAGTGCGCGCTGCACCGGCAGCAGCACGATGGCCAGGCCTTCGCGCACCGGAACCGCGACACGAAAGCGCGTGTCGGCGACCATCAAGAAGACGGCCAGCGCCGAGAAAAAAATCAGCTTGGTGCGGGCTGAGGGGCCCTGGCGAAAAAACGGTGGCGGCGAGCGGTCGAGCGTGCCCCATTGGCATGGCGCGGCTCCCGTGATTGAGACGTCAGCTCGGCGTCATTCCGACGTGAAGATGCCGCCAAGGCGGTCCATGCGCTCCAGCGCCATGCCGCAGCCGCGCACCACGCAGGTCAGCGGGTCTTCGGCCACCAGCACGGGCAGGCCGGTTTCTTCGGCGAGCAGCCGGTCGAGGTCGCGCAAGAGCGCGCCGCCACCGGTGAGCATCATGCCGCGCTCGGCGATGTCAGCGCCCAGCTCGGGCGGCGTTTGCTCCAGCGCGTTTTTCACGGCGCTCACCATCTGGTTGAGCGGGTCCGTCAAGGCTTCCAGGATCTCGTTGGACGAGATCGTGAAGCTGCGCGGCACCCCTTCGCTCAGGTTGCGGCCCTTGACTTCCATCTCTTTGACTTCGCTGCCGGGGAAGGCGCTGCCGATGTTTTTCTTGATCGCCTCGGCCGTGGGCTCACCGATCAACATGCCGTAGTTGCGGCGGATGTAGTTGATGATGGATTCATCGAACTTGTCACCACCGACGCGGATCGAGCCTTTGTAGACCATGCCGCCGAGGCTGATGACGCCGACTTCGGTGGTGCCGCCGCCGATGTCCACC
>JANMMH010000504.1:0-2770 GCA_031373055.1 Rubrivivax sp.
GCCGGCTGGACGACAAGGCTGCGGCGGAAAGCCTGCGCCGCATTCGGCAGGTTGACGACAAGCACCACCTCACGCTCTTATGCCGTGACCTGTCGTCGCTAGCAACTTATGCGAGGGTGGACAACCGCCAGTTCCGCCTGATCAAACTCGGCACGCCAGGGCCCTATACCTTCATCCTCGAATCCACCAAAGAGGTGCAGAGGCGTTTGTCGCATCCCTCACGCCGCACCATCGGACTGCGCGTGCCCGACCACCGTGTGACGCAGGAGCTGCTGGCGCTCTTCGGCCAGCCGCTGCTGGCCACGACGCTGATCGCGCCGGGTGAGCGTGAACCGATGAACGACGCCACCGAGATCCGCGAGCGCTTTCAAAAGCTGCTCGAAGCCGTGGTCGACGCCGGCGCCTGCCCGGCCGCGCCGACGACGGTGGTCGACCTCAGCGGCGACGAGCCCGTGGTGCTGCGAATCGGACGCGGGGACTTGGCGCGGCTGGGCTTGTAGCCTATTGCGCAGGGGCTTGCGCTTGTTCGCGGCTGAGCCACACCAGCATCGTTGCGTAAAGGGCGTGGGGATCGAAAGGTTTGGCGATGAAGTCGTCCATGCCAACGCCCAGGCACGCGGCGCGGTCTTCGGCGAAGGCATTCGCGGTGATGGCCACGATCGGTGTTGTCGCATGCTGCGCCAGCTTGCGAAGCTGTCGGGTGGTCTCAAAACCGTCCATCAGCGGCATCTGGACATCCATGAGGATCAGATCAAAGTGACTCGCGCCAGCGAGCTCGACGGCTTCGACGCCGTTTTCGGCGCTGACCACGATCTGCCCGACCTGTTCGAGGTAGGCGCGCGCGATGATGCGATTGACCGGGTCATCTTCCACCAGCAGGACGCGCCGACCTGCGTGCTCGCGCAGCAGCGTCGCCTCGACATCCAACAGCGCTTCTTGCCGACCCAGCTCGACCGCAGCCTGGCCCTTGCGCAAACGTGCCGTGAACCAGAACGTGCTGCCGACGCCGGGCTCGCTGTGCACACCCGCGTCGCCGCCCATCTGACGCGCTAGGCTGCGCGTGATGGTCAGCCCCAGCCCGGTGCCACCATGTCCGCGCGTCGTCGTGTTGTCGGCTTGTTCGAAGGGTACGAAGAGCATGGCCTGTGATGTCGACGTGATGCCTATGCCCGTGTCCTGCACTTCAAAGCGCAGCCACGCGCTGTCTTCGTTTTCGTCCTGCACCGTCGCACGCAGGGTGATGCTTCCACTCGCCGTGAACTTGACGGCGTTGGCGGCGTAGTTCAGCAGGGCCTGCTGCAGCCAGGTTGCGTCGCCCAGCAAGGCCAGCGCGCCGACTCGCTCGTCAATCCGCATCGTGAGCTGCTTGGCCTGCACACGCTCGTCAAGCATGCTGGCGACATTGGCCAGCAGGCGTGGCACCCGCACGGCGGCCTCGACGAGCTCGAGCTTGCCGGCCTCGATCTTGGAAAACACAAGGATCGAGTTGATGACATCGAGCAGATGCCGGCCGGCCGTGTCGAGCTTGTCGAGCCGCTCCGACTGTTCAGCGTTGACGCCTGAGCGTCGCAACAGGTGCGACATGCCGATGATGGCGCTGAGCGGTGTGCGGATCTCATGCGACATGTTGGCCAGGAAGGCGCTTTTGGCGCTGCTGGCGGACTCGGCGGCTTCCTTGGCCGCCGACAACTGCTTGCGCTCGGTGATGTCGCGGATGGCGCTGGAGACAACCAGGCCCTGCGCGGTCTGCAGCGGGCTCAGGGTGACCTCAGCTGGAAACTCGCTGCCATCGCGACGTAGGCCATAAAGCTCGGCGCCCGCGCCCATGGAGCGCACCTCGGCATGGGCGAAATAGGTTCGGCGGTGCTCGGGATGCACACTGCGATGGCGCGCTGGAATCAGTGCCTCGATGCGCTGGCCGAGCAACTCGTCGCGCGGCCACCCGAAGAGTCGAACGGCCTGTGAATTGACGAGGATGATGTTGCCGGCCTGGTCGACGATGACCATCGCGTCGGGTGCGGACTCCAGCAGGGCCGAGAGCCGGCGGCTGGCCGATTCGGCGCGTTCGTGGGCCGCCGAGGCTGCGCGCATCGAGCGGCCGATGACGAACAGCGCTGCAAAGGCCAGCGCTGCGGCGATTGCGAAGGCGCCGCGCACGGACCAGGCGTTGTCGGCCTGGGTCGGCCAGCCCGACCGCGGCATCGCGGCGAGTTGCCACGAGCCCTGCGGCAGCCGAATTTCCGAGAGCATGGCGTCGGCGGCAAACAGCTCGCCACGACCGAAGAACACCTCGCCCTTGGCGCCACTGCCGTTCTTGCCGCGGATGGCGATGTCCAGCGCTGAATCCCGCGCCAACAGGCCGCTGTTCTGGTACAGGCGGTCTGCGTCGATGACGGCGCTGACCAGTCCCCAGAAGCGCTCCTCGCCACCACCGCTGGCAAGGTAGATCGGCACCCGCGCCACGAGCCCGATACCGCCCTGTACCAGCTGCAATGGGCCGGCCAGCACCACCTCACGCGTCACCCGCGCCTCTTCGGCGGCGGCAAACTGGCTTGGCGTCTGGCGGTAGTCCAGCCCGACGGCGGCCTCATTGCCGCGCAGCGGCGCCATCAGCCTGATCACCATGTCCGGCGCGGCAGCAATGTTGCGCAACTGGGTGCGCCCCGCCAGCAAGGGCTGTGCCGCACGCTCGAACTGGGCCTGATTTAGTTCGGGTTCGAGGTTGATGACACTGACGAGTCCCTTGACCAGCTGCAAGTCGCTGCCCAGG
>JANMMH010000530.1:0-1737 GCA_031373055.1 Rubrivivax sp.
GTGTTGATGGCGGTGCTGTTCGCGCCCATCGTGTGGATGATGTTGGCCAGCTTCAAGAGCCGGGTCGACATCACGCGCTACCCGCCCACGCTGTTCTTCACGCCCACGCTGGACAACTACCGCGAGCTGTTCGTGCGCACCGACTTCCTCGACAACACGCTGAACAGCTTCATCGTGGCTGCAGGGTCCACCCTGCTGGGCCTGCTGCTGGCCATTCCCGCCGCTTTCGCCATCAGCTGGCACCGGCTGTCCTGGCCGGCGACGCTCACGCTCTTCGCACGCATGGCGCCGGGCACGCTGTTCCTGTTGCCTTGGTTCCTGATGTTTTCCAAGCTCGGGCTGACGGGCACGCATGCGGCGCTGGTCATCACGCACGCCGTCATCACGCTGCCGATCGCGCTGTGGACGCTGCTGCCGCACTTTGACGGCCTGCCGCGCGTGCTGACCGAGAGCGCGCAGATCGACGGTTGCCGCTCGCTCGACATCCTGCTGCGCATCGCGCTGCCGGTGGTGATGCCGGGGCTCATCGTGGCCACCATCCTGAGCTTCATCTTCAGCTGGAATTACTTCCTCTTCGCGCTGGTGCTCTCGGGCATCACTTCCAAAACCGCCATCGTCGCGTCGTTCAACTTCATCGGCGAAGGCGTCACCAACTGGGGCACGCTGATGGCTGCCGCCACGGTGATTGCGCTGCCGCCGATCGCGCTGACCTTCCTGATCCAGCGCCGGCTGGTCGCGGGGCTTTCCTTCGGTGCCGTCAAAGGCTGAGCTCACGATGCAACACGCCACCTTCCTGGGCCAGGGCCGCATCGAGATCACCACCTCGGCGCTGCCGGTGCCGGCCAGCGGCGAAGTGCTGCTGCGCGTGCTGGCCTGCTCGCTGTGCGGCAGTGACCTGCGCCCGCTGCGCAACGGCTGGCCGGTGACGCCGGGGCACGAGATCGTCGGTCGCGTCGACCAAGCCGGCCACGCCTTGCATGGCCAGCGCTGCCTGGTCTACATCCCCGTCTGGTGCGGCCGCTGCGTGGCCTGCCAGGCCGGCCACACCCAGCTTTGCGAGAACGCCACCGACTTGATGGGCTGGCAGCGCCCGGGCGGTTACGCACAAGCGCTGGCGGTGCCCGAGCAATGCCTGCTGCCGGTGCCCGACGACGTGCCCACGCACCTGGCGCCGCTGTTGCTTGACACCATCGGCACGGCAGCGCACGGCGTGCGGCTAAGCCAAGCACTGGCGCCGACGGGCCGCGCCCTCGTGCTGGGTGCCGGGCCCATCGGGCTGGGCGCGCTCCTGGTCTTGCAGCAGTTTGGCTACGGCCCGGTCGACGTGGTCGACCCGAACGCTTTTCGCCTGAACGTGGCGGCGGAACTCGGTGGCACGCCACTGGCCGCGCCCGCGCCCGGCGCGCGCTACGCGCTGGTGCTGGAGTGCAGCGGCAAGGACGCCGCGCGGCAGGCCGCGCTGGAGGCGGTGGCCGCGCGTGGCGTGGTGGTGCAACTCGGCGAGGCCGACACCTGGCAAGTGAACGAGACCAAAGCCATTCGGCGCAAGGACTTCTACGTCCTGCGCTCGTTTTACTTTCCGCTCTCGGAGTACGTGCCCAACATCGAGCTGCTGCGCGCCAACCGCGCGCGCTACGAGCGGCTGGTGGATGCGCGCGTGCCGCTGCAAGGGCTGCAAACGCTGTTTGGGGAGTTCGCGCGCGGCGAGCGGCTCAAACCCCAGTTGTCGCTGGAGGA
>JANMMH010000534.1:0-12630 GCA_031373055.1 Rubrivivax sp.
AGCGCCAGCGCTTGTGCGCGTGTCATCGGCGTTAGCGCGACGCCGTTGGCGGCGGCGTGCTGGCGAATGGCGTCAAGCTTGCCGACGTCGGCCGGCCGCGTGGCCACCACCAGCTTGCCGCAGCGTTGGTGCTCGACACCATGCTCGGTGCAATAGGCATAGAGCAGCTCGCGCCCACGCACGCAAAGCCGTGCCTTGAGGCTGCCCTGCGGGTAGTAGATGCCGGCGTGGATGACTTCGCTGTTGCGCGACGAGACGCCACTGCCATAAAGCGTTAGCGACTCCAGCACGATGACTTCGCGGCCGGCCATGGCCAGCGCGCGCGCCACGGCCAGGCCGACGACGCCGGCGCCTATGACGATGCAGTCGGCTTGGTCCATCAGTGCTGGGTTATCAACACCTGCAATGCATCTTCGAGCCTCTGAAGATCCAGCGCCGTGGTGTACGCCTGCACCGAGACGCGCACAAAGGTCTGGCCCGCATGCTGTGTCACCGGCACTTCGATGTGGTGCAGATCAAAAAGCGCGGCGCGCAGTGCGGCAGCGTCGTTGAAAGGCACAGGGCAGGGCGCCATTTGCGCGAAGTCGTCATCGCGTGCGATGGGCGCCAGGCCATAGCGCTGGCTGATGCGATGCATCAACGCCATCGCCATGCTGTGGCAGCGCGCTGTGTGCGTGGGCCAGACGTGGCGCGCTTGGAAGTCGATGGCCGCAGGCACGCTCAGGTACGCCGCGATGTCGCGTGTGCCTTGCCACTGCATTCGCCGCTCGAAAATCGTGCTGCCTGTGTACGCGTCAAAGCCGGTGTGGCCGCCTTCGCCCGCAAGGTAGCCCCAGCTCGTGACGGTGGCGTGCAGCATGGCCTGGTGCTCGGGCCGCGCGTGCAAGAACGCGGCACTCTTGGGCGCACACATCCACTTGTGGCAGTTGCCGGTGTAGAAGTCGGCGCCCAATTTGTCGAGGCTCAAATCGATTTGCCCCGGCGCATGGGCACCGTCTACCAGCGTCAGGATGCCGCGCGCGCGGGCTTGCGCGATGAGCTCGGCAATAGGCAGCACCAAGGCCGTGGTCGACGTGATGTGGCTGACGAAGATGAGCCGCGTGCGCGGTGTCACGGCGGCCAGCACGCGGTCGGCGAAGCTAGCCGCATCAAAGGGCAGCGGGATCGTCACCAGCCGCAGCGTCGCGCCCCGCTCTTCGCACACCCGTTGCCAAGTGGCGATGCAGGCGCCGTATTCCAGGTCGATGCTGAGCACCTCGTCACCGGGCTGCAAAGCCAGCGAGCGCGCCACGATGTTGACGCCGGTGGTGGCGTTGGGGACATAGACGATGTCGTCGGTGCGCGCACCGAGGTAGGCCGCCAACCGTTCGCGCGACGCGCGCAAGAGCTCGGCCGAACGGCGGCCGAGAAAAGCCACGGGATTGCGTTCCATTTCCAGCTGCCAGCCCTGGAACACGTCAAACACTTCGCGCGGGCAGGCGCCGAAGGAGCCGTGGTTCAGAAAGGTGGCGGCCGGGTCGAGCAGAAAGTGGGACTTCATCGCGCAGCGAATTGGTAGGTGGAGTGCCCGCTATTGTCGGCGTGGGGCAGGGGGGCGCTGCCTAGCATCGACGGGTAGCTATCTGTCTGCCCACCGCGCACCAAGGACCCCCATGACTGCCGTGCTCCACGCACCGACCACCGCTGCGCCTTTGCAAGAAGCGCGCGCGGGCACGCTCACACTGGCGCAGGTGATGGAGCACGCCCAGCGGCTGCAACACAGCGGCCAGGCGGAGCAGGCGGCGCAGCTGTATGAGGTGTGGCTCCAGCACAGCGAGGTGCCGCTCAAACAAGTCGCCTGTTTCAACTGGGGCACGCTGCTGTCGTCGCTGAACCGCGACGACGAAGCCGAAAAAGCCTACGAGCTGGCGCTGACGCTGGCGCCCGAATTCCCGCCCGCACTGCTGAACCTGGGCCACTTGTATGAGCGCCGTGGCGACAAGGAGCGGGCCCTCTCAAGTTGGGCGTTAGCCATCGCGCGCACCGACCCGCCCTCAGCCGCCAATTTCGACCTGCACTTGCACGCGCTGAACAACAGCGCACGCTTGCTGGAAAGTCTCAAGCGCCTGCCCGAAGCGCAAGCGCTGATGCAGCGCAGCCTCGTGCTCAAGCCCACACAGATGGACGTCATCCAGCACTACGTACACGTGCGCCAGAAGCAGTGCATCTGGCCGCTGTATGAGATCCTGGGTGAGGTCACGCTGAACCAGCAACTGGTGGGTACCTCGGCGCTGGCCATGATGAGCGTGACCGACGACCCGGCGATGCAACTGCTGGCCGCCATGCGCTTCGCCCACGAGCGCGCGCCCAAAGCTGCCGCCGTGCCGCTGCACACGCAGATGCCGCCGCGCACGGGGCGCATCAAGATCGGCTACTTGTCGGGCGATTTGCACCACCACGCCGTGGGCCTCTTGATCCCCGAGTTGATCGAGTTGCACGACCGCACGCGCTTTGAAGTGCACGCCTTTTGCTGGACGCCCGAGAGCGAGATGCCACAGCGCCGCCGTCTTCGCGCAGCCTTTGATCACATGGTGCGCCTGGGCGGTGTCGACGACACCACGGCGGCCAAGCTGATCGCGCAGGCCGGCATTGACGTGCTGGTGGACTTGCAGGCACTCACCAGCGGCGCGCGACCCGGCATCCTGGGCCAGCGCCCTGCGCCGGTGCAGGTCAGCTACCTCGGCCTGCCAGGCACGTCGGCCTTGCCGGGTGTCGACTGGATCATTGCCGACCGCTTTGCCATGCCGCCCGAGTACCTGTCCTACTGCACCGAGCGGCCGATCTACCTGCCCCACGTTTACCAAGTTAGCGACCGCCAGCGCGAAGTGGCGCCGACACCCACACGCGCCGCGCATGGCCTGCGCGACGACGCCTTCGTCTACTGCTCGTTCAACAACACGTTCAAGTTCACCCAAGAGGTGTTTGCGGCGTGGCTGCGCATCTTGCAGGCGGTGCCCAATGCCGTGCTCTGGCTGCTGGCCGACAACGAAACGGCACGCGAAAACCTGCTGCGCGCGGCCGACGCCGCTAACGTCGCAAGAGAGCGGCTCGTCTTCGCCGGCCGCGTCTCGCCAAGCGAATACTTGGCGCGATTCAAGCTGGCCGACGTGATGCTCGACACCTTCCCCTACAACGCCGGCACCACGGCGAGCGACGCGCTGTGGATGGGCACGCCCATCGTCACGCTGGCCGGGCGCAGCTATATCTCGCGCATGGCCGGCAGCCTGCTCACGGCGGTGGGCTTGCCCGACCTCATCACCGAGTCTTTGCCCGCTTACGAAAAGCTGGCGATGGAGCTCGGCCGCCACCCCGCGCGGGTGGCGTCGTACAAGCGCTATCTGGCCGAGCACGGCCGCAGCTCGCCGCTCTTTGACATGCCGCAGATCGTGCGCGACATCGAAGCCGAGTTCGAACGGCTGGCGCTGGCCGCGCGTGGTTCCGCCTAAGTCGACGCCATGACCACGCCAGACAACGAACACCCCGCCGGCGCGCCGCCTCCTGGTGCGGCGGGCGGCGTGGCCTGGGACATCGACAACGACGCCCTGGCGCACGCGCTGTCGTGGCTGACGCGCCACCATGGCCGCGAACGCACAGCGGAGTCGCTGCTGTCGGGGCTGGCCGTGTCGCAGCGCATCGGGCCCGACCAGGCCCTGCGTGCGCTGCGCGAGGCCGGCTTCAACGCCGCGCTGGTGCAGCGCCAGCTCGGCGAGCTGAACAGCTTCTTGCTGCCTGCCGTGTTGCTGCTCAAAGGCGGTGATGCCTGCATCGTCGTCGCCCGCAAAGATGGCGAGGGCGCGGCCGCGCGCTACGACGTCGTCATGCCCGGACGCGAACACCACGCGCTGGTGGCGCTGGAGAGTGAACTCAGCGGCGAATACACCGGCATCGCGCTGGTGTGCACGCCGCTCATTCAACAGCCAATCGCTGGCCCCGACGCCGCCTTGCTGCGCGACCCCGCCACGCATTGGCTGTGGGGCACCATGGGCCGCTTCGTGCCCTACTACCGCGCCGCACTCCTGGCGGCGCTGCTCTCTAACCTTTTAATGATGGTGAGTGGCTTGGTCACCTCAGCCGTGTTTGACAAGGTCATTCCGCACCAGGCTTTCGTCACTCTGTGGGCACTGGGCACAGCGGCCTTCATCGCGCTAACGTTTGACTTGATAGCACGCCAGCTTCGCGCGCACCTCATCGACACCGCCGGGCGCAAGGCCGACCTCATCGTCGGCTCGATGCTTTTCAGGCAGACGCTGGCCGTGCGCATGGAGCACCGCCCCGAGTCGGCCGGCGCTTACGCGCACACGCTGGGGCAGATCGAAGTCGTGCGCGAGTTCTTTGCGTCGGCCTCGCTCTCGGCCTTGTCGGACCTGCCCTTCATCGTTCTCTTTGTGGCCATGACCTTCGTCATCGGCGGGCCGCTGGGTTGGGTGCTGGTACTGGCGATCCCGCTGCTGATCGTGATGTCGGCACTGATCCAGGGCCGCCTGCGCCGCGCCATGATGAGCAACATGAAACAGCAAGCCGACCTGCACGGCGTGCTGGTCGAGGCGGTGGACGGCATTGAAGACTTGAAGGCCGCGGGCGCCCAGGGCCGCTTCTTGCGCCAGTACGAAGAGAGCACGGCGGCAGCCGCCGAGTCCGTGCTGCGCTCACGCCGCATCACGGCGTGGACGAACAACATCTCGGCCGTGGCGCAGCAACTCGTGCCGCTGGTGATGCTAGTGTGGGGCGTTTTCCTCATCGACGAAAAGATCATCACTGGCGGCGCGCTCATCGGCTCGGTGATGTTCGCCGGCCGCGCCGTGGCGCCACTCTCAAGCGTGGTGCAGCTGGCCACGCGCTACCAGGGCGCGCGCGCGGCCCTGCGCGCGCTCGACCGCGTGATGGCGCAACCCATCGAGCGTGAAGCCGGGCGTGTGTACGTACCGCGCTCGGAGCTCACGGGTCGTATCGCCTTGGTCGATGTCGGCTTCGCCTACCCCAGCCACGCCGGCGAAGAGCCGCCCAAGGTGCTGAAAGGGCTGACGCTGCGCTTCGAGCCGGGCGAGCGTGTGGCCATCCTCGGGCGCATCGGTTCGGGCAAAAGCACCGTACTTCGTTTGTTAGCGAATCTGTACCAGCCGACCGAAGGGCAGGTCGAGGTCGACGGCATCGACCTGCGCCAAGTCGACCCGGCGGACTTCCGCGCACGTGTGGGCTACGTCGGGCAAGACCCGCGCCTCTTCACCGGCACGCTGCGCGATAACGTTTTACTTGACCGGGCCGCCGCCGACCCCGCGCGCTTGATGGACGCCGCGCGCCTGACCGGCCTGGACCGTGTGGCCGCCGGCCACCCGCTGGGCTGGGAGCTGCCCGTGGGTGAATCCGGCGCCTTGCTTTCGGGCGGCCAGCGCCAGTTGGTGGCGCTGACGCGCTGCATGGTCACCAAGCCGCAAATCCTCTTGATGGACGAGCCCACCAGTTCGATGGACGCGCAGTCGGAAGTCGCCTTCCTGCGCCAGCTCAAAGAAGCCACCGGGCAGTGCACGCTCTTGATGGTGACGCACAGGCCAGCGGTGCTGGAACTGGTGACGCGCGTCGTCGTCGTCGACGGCGGGCGTGTCGTGCTCGACGGCCCCAAAGACCAGGTGCTGGCCGCCTTGTCAGGCAAGCCTACGGCGCCGGGTCAGACCGGCAACCCCGCGGGCAACAAGGTGCACATGCACCCCTCGGCGCAGCCGATGGAGCGTGAGGCTGCCGTCTGATGTGGGGTCGCAAAGCACACGCCAACACTTCGCTGCGCGCCGGTGACGTAGCCTACCTCGACCCCCTGCGCGCCGCGCAAGTGCTCGAGGCTGCGCCCGGCGCCACCTGGGCCATCTACCTGATGTTGCTGCTGGTGGCCTGCGCCCTCGCCTGGGCCGCGCTGGCGCAGGTGGACATCATCGCCAAGGCCGATTCGCGTGTCGTTCCCGACGGCAAAGAGCAGGTCATCGCCAGCCTGGAAGGCGGCATCCTGCGCGCGCTGATGGTGCGCGAAGGCCAGACCATCGCCAAAGGCGCAGACCTGGCTACGCTCGACCCGACGCGCGTGGAAGCGCAGCAGGCGGAAGGCCAGACCAAGCGCTTGTCGCTGCGCGGCGCGGTAGTGCGCTTGACGGCCGAAGCCACGGGCAAGCCGCTGCGCTTTCCGCCCGAGTTGAGCAGCGCGCCCAACGTCGTGAATGGCGAGACCGAGTCTTACCAGGCGCGGCAAACCGCACTCAACGAAGCCGTGGCGATCAACGGGCGCAGCGCCGACTTGCTGCAACGCGAACTGGCCATGGCCGAAGGCATGTCGGCAAAAGGTTTGATGAGCGAGGTGGAGGTGATGCGCGTGCGCCGCCAGGTCAACGAGCTGAGCCTGCAAACGCAAGAGCGCATCAACCGCTTTCGCCAGGAAGCCAGCCTGGAGCTTGTGCGCGTACGTACCGAGTTAGCCATGATTGAAGAGCAGATGGTGGTGCGCGACGACGTGCTGCGCCGCACGGTGCTCAAGTCACCCGTCGACGGCATCGTCAAGAGCATCAAGAACCACACGGTCGGCGGCGTCATCGCGCCCGGCGCGCCGCTGATGGAGATCTTGCCCGTGGGCAAGCAGGTGCGTGTCGAAGCGCGCGTGCGGCCCTCGGACATCGGCTTTGTGAAGGTCGGCCAAGAGGTGAAGATCAAGCTCACGGCCTATGAGTACACGGTGTACGGGGGCTTGAGCGGCACCGTGATGTCGATCAGCCCCGACGCCATCGTCGACGTCGAGCGCGGCGGCGAAGGCAGCCACTACCGGGCAATGGTCACCGCCGATGTCTCGACGCTGCAAGCGGCGGGCAAGAAGCTCGACGTGTTGCCGGGCATGACAGGTTCAGCGGAAATTCGCACCGGGCAGCGCTCGGTGCTGGGGTTCTTGCTGCGGCCGATGTTGAAGTCGCAGGAGGCGTTTCGGGAGCGGTGAGAGTGCGCGGGGTTGGCGCGACAGGCTTACGACTCAGGCCGCGTCGGCAGTGGCTGCCGGATCGACCGCAGCGGGCTTGTTGCGCCACTTGTGCCACAGGTGTGGGATCAACAAGCGCAGTGGCAAGCGGTTGCGGTGGTAGCGCACGAGCACCACGAAGGCCGCGAAGCGCTGGCGCAGCGAGGGCATCGCGTCGGGCTCGGTTGGCGTCAACACGGCGCTCATCAGTGGCATGAGCCAGGCGCGGCGCAGTGGCCCCGGGCCATTGCTAACGATGATCGAGAGCGTGGCGTCGGGTATCGGCGTGCCCAGCCAGCGTGTGGTGAAGTGGGCTGCTTGCGCCAGCGGTTCACTCAGACCGAGTTCTTGCGCGCGACGCGGCAACTCGGCCCAGAAGGCCGGGTCGGCGTCGCCGAAGTGGCGCATCAAGCCGTCAAGGTCCACCAGGTCGCGCACGCGGTCGATAGGCTCGGAATCCAGGAACAGATGCGCCGCGCTATGCAGCACCTGGTCCACGGGATGCAGCACCTGCCAGGCCGGCCACTTGCTCGGCTGCAAGCGTGCCAGCAGCAACTCTGCATCGACGTGCGTGCGCGCCACGGGCGGCAGGATGTTGTGGTGCAGGTCGAGTTCGATCGGATGCAGCGGGTGCGACATCGGTGGCACTTCATGCGTCCACTCGAGGTAATAACGTTGATCGTGAGCGTCAAGTTGGGCTTCCGCCCAGGCCGCCTGGTGCAGGCGAGAGCGGGCATGGTTTAGGTGCGCCCTGGGCACGAGGATGTCCAGATCAGAAGGCAAACGCCCGGCGGCAATCGGCAGGCCCTGCCCGAGGTAGGCACCGCCCTTGAGTAGCACACAAGGGTAGGGTGGCGTGGCCAAGGCCTGGGCTACACGCTGGGCGGCCCACTGGGTGGCGGCGGTGCGCGTGCGTGACAGCCGCTGCTCGGCGATGAGGTGGCAGCGTGGCCCTTCCGGTACGTCACGAAGCAGTCCGCGGCTGTCGATGGCCTCGGCCAGCCTCGCCAGCAAGCGCAGCCGCCGCGCCAGGCGCACCACCCGTTGCCATTGCGGCAAGGACCAGGACAGCGCCCGTTCGGGCTCGCGCAAGGCCGTCAGCCAGGCGAAGCATTGCGGCGCTTCGTTCATATGCTTGTGGCCGCTGCGATCGCGTGGGCATGCCGAGCTTGGTGGGCCTTGACCTCAGGCCAGACTGTGGCGATGGCGGCAAGGGCCTCGTGAATGTCGCTGTAGCTGAGTTCCCAGCCCAGGCAGCGCCGCGTCATGTGCATCACCGAATGGAAACCCACGCCGCCAAGCATCTGGTAATTGAAGGCATTAAAAGCCAGCGAGGAGAAGACCGTGGATTCGCTCAGCGGGCGCAGCTCGGTGGCAATACCCGCTTGCCAGCGCGGCAGGATCACCGCGCCGATGGGCGCCAGCTCGTGGCGGCGCGCGATGGCATCGGGCTCGGCGACGAGATGGGCGACCGTGCCCTTGCGCGTCTTGGGGAATTCCGGCCCGAGCTGCGCATGCGCGGCAAATTGCCGAATGACCGCGATCGACTCGTTCTTTAGCGCTACCGGCTTGAGCATGGCGCGAAAGGCCAGGTGCTGCGGATCGAAGGCGCCGAACTCATCCGACAACAGCCGCCAACCAGCCAGCGACAAGGCTGCCGTCAAGGTGCTCTTTCCCGAGCCCGGCACGGCAGGCATCACGAGTGCCAGGCCATCACGTTCGACCACGCCCGCATGCAGCAGCAAGAGATGGTTCAAACGGTGTCCTATCAACCAGTTGCTGCCCCACTCCAGCATCGGCAAGGGGCTGTCGGCGGGGAAAGGTTCGAACGGGTATTGGCTGTCGCAGCGAAACCGTACCTGGGGCTTGACCCAGCGCCGCAGACCGCTGGCTCGGTGGATCACCAGGTGCAGGTCGGCCCACGGCGAGGCGGTGATCAGCGGGAAGCGGCCGTAGACGGCTTGCAGCTGGCGCACCAGTGGGCCTGAGTCGCTGCGCAGTTGGATGCGCGTGGCGCCGAGATCGAGGCACAGGCCGGCTTGCCTCAGTTGGTGTTTGAGGTCCTCGGGGGCCAGGTCCGCAAGGCGCACCGCGGTCGTGGCGGCGGTGGCCGTCACGACGCGGCGAGCGCGACAATCAGGCCGCCCTCCAGCAGCTTGGGCCAGGCGTCATCGATGCGCGCACCGAGTTCATGTGGTTCGAGCCCGGTATCGGCAGACAAGGCGGCGCATAGGCTGCTGTGGTCTTGCGGCCGCTCTGAAAGCAACTCGATGATCGCGGCACTCTCGTCGTTCAAGAGCATGGTCTCGCCCGAGAGTGGGCTGAAAGCCGCCCAACCGTCGCCCAGCGCTTCGATCAGCAGGCCGGGTGCCGGCACATAGCGCGTGGGCACTAGCCCGCGACGAATGAAGTCCAGCAGGATTGGAAGATGGCTGAGCCGCCCGAACCGGAGGCGCCGACACCGACCACATTGCCTGTGGAGTCAACCCTCAACACCGCCCACTGGTTTTGCGCGGCCAGGTTGGCAGGCGTGGCGACAGGGGCCGCGGTGAACGTGTTGGACGTGATGCTGAAGACCTGCGCTTGCGAGTTGGTGGGCAAGGTGCCGATGCGCGCCGCAGGGAGCGAGTCGCCGCGTACGTAGAGGACGGCCGGCGACGTCGACACCGCATGCAGCTGAACGCGGAAATAGGTGCTGTTGGTGGTGCTCACCAGGGGCACCGGCGAGACCGGCACGTTGTTTTGATTGACCACGCAGCGCAGCGCCGACGAGTTCGCCGCCATTGCGCCACCGCTGTACAGCGTCAGCACCGTCGGCGCCGCAAACGCCCCGCGAATCAACCGGCGACGCGCGCTCACCGCAGGCTGCATGTCGTGTTTGTCTTGTTTCACTTGAGACTCCTTGACCTTCAGATCAGAGATGCAATTTCCGGGCCTGCGATGGCTGGTGCGGCCAGATCGCCTCGATCGGCCGTGAATGCTACGTCACGGACATGCCCGGCAGCTACGCCAGAAGCAACGACCTGACATCTTCTGCGTTGATTTTGCGAGCAGATTGGCAGAAGTCGGTGTCATTTGTTCATGACACACGCTGTGGCCCCCGCATTCAAGGGGATCGCGGCACCACATCGTCGCCTCCGATAGTCAGGGCTCAAGTGTCAAGAATGTCGACAGTGCATTGGGCTCACTGTCATGCATACGGACGGATCTTTACCTTCGGGCAGGGTCCGCACGGTCAGCGCCAGCACCGCGAAGTCGTTGTACACCGTACGCCCCTGGCCCCTGGAGTTGCACGATGCACCCATTCACTTACCAACGACTCTTCACCGCAGCGGCGGTCGCCGCCCTGGTCACCCTAACTGGTTGCGTCGTCGCCCCGCTAGGCGGGCCCTACCGCCCGATGCAAACGCCGTACGAACCTGGCCCGCCCGGGCCGTACGTCAACGTCGCGCCGCCCCCGCCGCAGTACGAAGTCATCCCTGTGGCACCCGCGCTGGGCTACGTGTGGATCGGCGGCTACTGGAACTGGCACCTCGGCCGCCACGGGTGGGTCGGCGGGCGCTGGGCCCTGCCTCCCGCCGGCCACCACTGGGTGCCGCATCGTTGGGAGCGTGGCCAGGGCGGCTGGCAGCAGCACCAGGGCCATTGGGGCCGGCGACGCTAAGTCCGCGCCAGCTTTGGCGCCAGTCTTAACGCGATCCACGACGACAGACGCGACCGCGGCGATGCATTAGCACCGTCTTCCGCCGCGACATCCAGCGATCAATCAGCTCCGGCGCCGACCAGACTCTTGCGTGCGTGGCCAGCCTGGCCAGCGCATGCGCTCTGGAGTAGTCGGCTTGAAGATTTTCTGGACTCAACTGCCTTGGTGCCTGGGCCTCGCACTCAGCGTGGTGGTGTCGCCCGCCGCAGCAAACTGTGTCGATGAGGACCAGGTGCCCGCATCGGGCACGGCCACAACCGCCGTCGCGCCACCGCCCGAGCCGCGCCTGGTCTTGCAAGGCCTGGTGCGCGACGCGCTAGGGCGCAGCCAGGCGCTTGGCGCATCGAAGTTGATGCATGAGGCTGCCCTGCTCGACGTTGACGAAGCGCGCGCCGCCAAAGCCTTGCATGCCAGCGCCAACGCCGACCTGGGCCCGGCGGCCAGCCAGTCGGGCGGCAGCACGTCGAGCTCTGCGCTGCATCTGCGCGGCACGCTGTCCGTCACCAAGCTGCTGTACGACGGCGGCCGCAGTGACCGCCTCACCGACTGGCGCACCCAGCTCTCCGAGTCAGCCCGCCACGGCCACCTCTCGCAGCAAGAGCAGTTGGCTTTGAGCACCGTGGCGCTGGCGCTGGAGCGCAGCCGCTACCGCCAGCAGGTACAGATCTACGGCCACTACGTGCGCAAGATGTCGTGCCTGGTCGAAGCGCTGTCGAGCATCGTGCGCACTGATCGTGGCCGCGCAAGCGAGCTCGTGCAGGTGAAGAAATCGATGCAGCAGGCCGAGATCGCGCAAGCGCAGGCGCAGTCGCAGGCGCGGCAGATTGAAGTGCGCTTGCGCCGGCTCGTGGGTGACGGCCTGCCGGGCGTCGAAGGCCTGGGCAGCGTGCTGTTGAAAGTGCCCGAGCTGCCGTCGATCGAAGCCGAGGTGGCACGTTCAAGCGAGGTCGCGCAGCTCGCCGCGCAGGCCGCCGCCATGGGCCAATACGCCGCAGCGGTGGAAGCCGGCGGCAAGCCGCAAGTGAGCTGGGCGTTTGGTGGCAGCAAGACCACGGCGGCCGGTGGCAGCGGTGGTGTTGACCAGCGCAGCGGCTCACTCTCGCTCGGTTTGACGGTGAACATTCCGCTGCTCAACCCCGGCGTGGCACCGGCTTCAGAAGCGGCGAGGAAGCGCGCGCAGGCGGCGCTCTTGCAGCGCGACGAAGCGCTGGAGTCGCGGCGCTTTCGTGTGCGCGAAGTGCACGAACAAACGCTCTCGGCCTTCGATCGCGCCGCGCGTGTGGCGGCGGTGCTGCGCGATAGCGAACAGGTCCGCAGCTTCACGCTGCAGCAGTGGCAGCAGCTGGGCAAACGCTCGCTCTTTGACGTGATGTCGGCCGAGGCCGACCACTACAACCTGCGCGTGGCCTGGATCAACGCGCTCTACGACGGCCAGCAGATGAACGCCAACCTGCTCTCGCTGGGGCGTGGTGTCTCGGAGTGGCTGCGCTGAACACCCGAAATCAATAACGCCACAAGTAAGTAGTGCCCTTGTAGCGCAACACGGCCGACTTCGGGCCGATGCTCACCAGCGTGAGATCAGCACCGGCAGCGTCGCCTTCGCGCAGCACCTGGCCATTGACGATGAGCATGCGCTGCGCCGGCTCGTCGGCGTAGACCGAGCCGTTCACGCTCAAGCTCGGCCAGCCCGGGCCGGTGGGCCAGACAGGCGGTGGTGGGCTGGGCGCGGGCTTCGTCGCAGGCCGCGAGGCAGTGGGCGCGGGCGGCGGCAGCGGCTGGGCGGCCGCGAGCACGGGCGCTGCTGTTGGTGATGCTGTGGGCGGCAAGGATGGTACGGGCGCAGCGTTCACGGGCGGCGGCGATGGCCGCAACACCGGTATCGGCGCGACAGCGATGGACGGCGGCG
>JANMMH010000550.1:0-1524 GCA_031373055.1 Rubrivivax sp.
TGCTGCATCGATTTCTTCACCTGCACGAGCTCGCTAGCGCGGCCACGATCAGTGCGCACGATGCTCGACAGCGCTTCGACCAGGCACGACATCTTGCGCACGTAGTGGCCGTAGATCTGCACCTGCTGGCGGTAGCGGCTGCGCTCCAGCGCAAGTGCCACGGTACTCAACGCGAGCTGCTCTTGCTGCGAGAGGTGGCCGTGGCGGGCGGATTCGGAAAGCTGGGTGCGCCAGTCGGTGAGGCGATCACTTCGGCCGCCGTCGTAGAGCAGCTTGGTCACCGAAAGCGTGCCGCGAAGGTGCAGGGCCGAGCTCGACGTGCTGCCGCCCGACTGGCTGGCCGCCGGGCCCAGGTCGGCGTTGGCGCTGGCATGCAAGGCCTTGGCCGCGCGGGCTTCGTCAACGTCGAGCAGGGCAGCCTCATGCATCAACTTCGATGCGCCCAAAGCCTGGCTGCGCCCCAGCGCGTCACGCACCAAGCCTTGCAAGACCAGCCGCGGCTCGGGCGGTGGCGCGACGGCGGCTGTGGCGCCACCTGAGGTTGGCACCTGGTCTTCGTCGACACAGTTTGCGGCGGCGGGCAACACCACACCCACGCTGAGCGCGAGGCCCAGGCACCAAGGCAGTTGAGTCCAGGAAATCTTCAAGCCGAGCACTCCAGAACGCATGCGCTGGCCAGGCTGGCCACGCACGCGAGAGTCTGGTCGGCACCGGGCCTGGCTGATCGCTGGAAGTTGCGGCGGAAGACGGCGCTAATGCGCCGCCGCGGCCCGGCCCGGCGTCATCGCCGGCGCTAGGTCAACGCCGACGGCCCCAATGGCCTGGGTGCTGTTGCCAGCCGCCCTGGCCACGCTCCCAGCGATGCGGCACCCAGTGGTGGCCGGAGGGAGGCACAGCCCAGCGCCCACCGACCCATGCGTGGCGGCCCAGATGCCAGTTCCAGTAGCCGCCGATCCACACATAGCCCAGCGCCGGTGCCACGGGAATGACTTCGTACTGCGGCGGGGGTGGCGCCACGTTTACGTACGGCCCGGGCGGGCCGGGTTCGTAGGGTGTTTGCGTCGCTCGGTACGGACCGCCGAGCGGGGCAACGACGCATCCGGTGAGGGTGATAAGCGCAGCGACCATGGCGGCGATGAAGAGTCGTTCATAGGGCATCGGGCGCATCGTGCAACTCCATGGTCCAAGGGGTGCCCGGTTCAACGATTTCATTGAAGACACGATGACCTCGCAGACCCTGCCGCAAGGTAAAGATCTGTCCTTGCGCAGGTCAGGGGGCATGTTGCACTGTCGGCATTCTTGACACATACGCCTTGGTCGGCCGACGCGCCGGTGCGTCGCCGTGATCCCCTCGAATGCGGGGGGCACAGCGTGTCTCATAAACAAATGACGCCGACTTCCGTCAATCTGCTCGCAAAATCAGCGCAGAAGATGTCTGATCGTGGCCCCAAACGCAATTGCTGGTCGCGGCCATGACGTAGCATTCGCGACCGACCAAGGCGATCCGGCCGCACCGCCCATCGC
>JANMMH010000571.1:0-2530 GCA_031373055.1 Rubrivivax sp.
GGCGAAGCCTGCGCCGGCGACGAAATCGGCAATCAGGCGGCCCTGCACGCCGGCGATTTCGTTGATGCCCACCAGGCCCGCCAACGCGCCCGACAGCATCATCGAACGCATGATCTGCGCGCGCGGCGCGATGCCGGCATAACGCGCAGCCTCAGGGGAGAAACCGACGGCGCGCATGGCGTAACCGGGCTGCGAACGCCACTGCGCGAAGTACTCGCCGACGGCCGCGGCGATGGCCAGCAGCACCGAGAGGTTCAAGGGCGAGCTTGGCCAGTTGATGCCCATCCATGCCAGCGCTTCGTGCATCGCCGGCAGTTTGGCCGAGGCGGCAAAGGCGCGGCTCTCGGGCGCCATGTTGCCGGGCTCTTTCAGCACGCCGACCAACAGGTAGCCCATCAGCGCCGCGGCGATGAAGTTGAACATGATCGTCGTGATCACGATGTGGCTGCCGCGCCAGGCTTGCAGCGCGCCGGGAACGGCGGCCCAGCCCAGCGCGAAGAGCATCGCTGCCAACACCATCAACGGCAGCATCAGCCATGCTGGCAGGCGATCGGCCAGTGTCAGCGCCGCCAGGGCCGCACCCAGCCCACCCATCATGGCCTGGCCTTCGCCGCCGATGTTGAAGAGGCCACCGTGGAAGGCCACCGCCACTGCCAGCCCCGTGAAGACGAAGGTCGTGGCGTAGTACAGCGTGTAGCTCAGGCCGCTGCGGCTGCCGAAGGCGCCCTTGATGAGCAGCGTCAGCACCTGCACCGGGTCTTGCCCGACGACTAACAGCACAAGTGCACTGACCAGCAAGGCCACGCCCAGGTTGATGGCCGGCAGCAGCACCAGGTCCATCCAGCGCGGCAGATCGACTTGCTGGTTCACGCGTGCCCCGCCCCGCCCATCAAACGCCCGATCGAGCGTTCATCGCACTGTGCGATGGGCAATTCACCGGCGATGCGCCCGGCGTTCATGACGATCACGCGGTCGGCCAGCGCCAGGATTTCATCGAGCTCGCTCGATACCAACAACACCGCGCCGCCGGCGTCGCGCATAGCGCGCAAGCGGCCATGGATGAACTCGATGGCGCCGATGTCCACGCCGCGTGTGGGCTGGCCCACCAGCAGCACACGCGGCTCGGGCAGGGCTTCACGCGCAAGCACCAGCTTTTGCTGGTTGCCGCCGGAGAACTTTGACGAACGCAGCAAAGGGTTGCGCGGGCGCACGTCGTAGCGATCCATCATCTGTGTGGTGTCGCTGCGCATGAGCTTGCGGCGCAACCAGCCGCGCAGGCTGTAGCGCGGCTGGCGCTGGTAGCCCAAGACCGCAGACTCCCAAGCCGGGAAAGGCAGCACCAGGCCGCGCTTGTGGCGGTCTTCGGGCACATGCGCCAGATGCAGCTTGCGCGCCACCTCAGGCCGCAGCCAGCGCGGCGGCGTGAAGGTTTCGCCGCCGAGTTGCAAGCTGCCCGCCATTGGCGTGGTCATGCCCGACAGAGCATCGAGCAATTCACTCTGGCCGTTGCCGCTGACGCCCGCGATGCCGACGATTTCGCCCGCGCGCAGGGCCAGCGACACGTCACTCAGGCGCGGCACACCCAGCGCGTCGTGCAGCGTCAGGTGGTTGGCCTGCATCAACACTTTGCCGGGGGCGACGGCGCGTGCATGCGGGTCGCGTTCAAGCTGCACGCGCCGCCCGACCATGGCCTCGGCCAGGCCGTCGACGCTGGTCTGTTCGATTGCGCAATCAAGCACCACGCGGCCCTGGCGCATGACCGTCACCACATCGCACAAGGCCATGATCTCCTTGAGCTTGTGCGTGATCAAGAGCACCGTGGTGCCACGCGCGCGCAGGCCACGCAAGGTGTCGAAAAGCTGGTCGGTCTCGGCCGGCGTCAGCACGGCGGTGGGCTCGTCGAGGATGAGCACACGCGCGCCGCGGTACAGGGCCTTGAGGATCTCCAGGCGCTGGCGTTCACCCACCGGCAGGTCGGCCACCAGTGCGTCCAGGCGCACGACCAGGCCCGACTCGGCCATCAGCGCGTCGAGCTTGGCGCGCACGATGGCGCGCGCTTTGGTGAGCTGCCAATGCGGCTCGCTGCCGAGCATGATGTTGTCCAGCGCCGAGAGCGTGTCGACGAGCATGAAGTGCTGATGCACCATGCCGATGCCCAGCACGATGGCGTCGCGCGAATGCTGGATGCGCGCAGGCGCGCCGAAGACGGCGACGTCACCTGCGTCGGCTTGGTAGAAGCCGTAGAGGATGGACATCAAGGTGCTCTTGCCCGCGCCGTTTTCGCCGACGATGCCGTGCACCGTGGCGGCGTTCACCGTCAGGTCGACTTGGTCGTTAGCCAGCACGGCGCCGAAGCGCTTGGTGATGCCGCGCATGGCCACCGCCACGGGCGCGGTGATGTCGGGCATCAGGCAGCGCTGCGCCGAACGCCAACGCGCAGCGAGGCGTTCCCCTCAAGCGAAAGCCGTGGATCCGGCTTTGCCGGTCCACCGGCGTTGCCCCCCTGGGGGGGAGGCGGCCGGCAGGCAGC
>JANMMH010000588.1:0-4453 GCA_031373055.1 Rubrivivax sp.
GGCGTCGTAATACATCGCCTCTTCGTCACCCGCGTCCTTGTTGGCCATCTGCGAGGCAAAACGAGCGGCCTGGTCTTCGGCGTCGTTCAGCTCCGAGAAGCCATTGGCGTATTCGCGCCCGGTGATGAAGAGCTCGAAGCGCTCGGTGATGGTCGGGTTGGTGTCCGAGGCGCGCGCCAGTGGAGAAACTTCAACCGGATAGTCGGTGATGAAGGTCGGCTGCCAAAGCTTTTCTTCGACCGCAGCTTCGAAGAGCCCGAACTGCAAGGCGGCAAGGCCCCAATGCGCCGGCGGCTCGTCACCCAGGGTCTTGAGCTTGGCGTGCAGCGCCTGCGCGTCGTCGGCCTCGGCCTCGCTCACGCCGGCGTGCGCCACCAGCGACTCGCGCACCGATAAGCGCGTGAAGGGCTCGTGCAGCGCCACCGCGCGGCCGCCGTAGCTGATCTCGGCCGTGCCCGTGGCCGCACGTGCGGCGTGGCGGAACACGGCCTCGGTGAAGTCCATCAGCTCATGGTGCGTCCAATAGGCCGCATAGAACTCCATCATCGTGAACTCGGGGTTGTGCCGAACGCTGATGCCTTCGTTGCGGAAGTTGCGGTTGATCTCGAACACGCGCTCGAAGCCACCCACGAGCAAACGTTTCAGGTACAGCTCGGGCGCGATGCGCAAGAACATCTGCTGGTCCAGCGCGTTGTGGTGGGTCACAAACGGTTTGGCGTTAGCGCCACCTGGAATGGGGTGCAGCATTGGCGTCTCGACCTCCAGAAACTGGTGCTCGACCATGAAGTTGCGGATCGAGCTCACCGCCTTGCTGCGCGCCACAAAACGCGCGCGCGCGGTCTCATCGGTGATGAGGTCGACATAGCGCTGGCGGTACTTCTGCTCCTGGTCCGTCATGCCGTGGAACTTGTCGGGCAGCGGGCGCAGGCTCTTGGTCAGCAGGCGCAGGCTGCTGGCCTTGACGGAGAGCTCGCCCGTCTTGGTGCGAAAGAGCACGCCCTCGCAGCCCAGGATGTCACCCAGGTCCCAGTGCTTGAAGGTGTCGAGCTGCTCTGCGCCCAGCGTGTCTTGCGTCACGTAGAGCTGGATGCGGCCGTGCGTGGCGCCGAAAGAGCCGTCTTGCAGCGTGGCAAACGCAGCCTTGCCCATCACACGCTTGAGCATCATGCGTCCGGCCACCGCGACCTTGACTGCCAGCGGCTCCAGCTCGACGTTTTCCATTTGACCGTAACGCTGATGCAGGTCGGCCGCGTGATGCGTGGGGCGGAAGTCGTTGGGAAAAGCGATGCCCGCCGCGCGGATGCCCTTGAGCTTCTCGCGGCGCTCGGCGATGAGTTGGTTTTCGTCAACGATGGGTGCGGGAGCGGTGTGGGCTGTCATGAGGGGCCTGGTGTGTGGGCGGCAATTTTAGGTGGGCGTGAAGTGCGTGCGCGAGCGCCGTAGCCCGTCGCTACGATGCAAGCCCACCGCCACCCGCAGAAAGTGCCAACCGTGACCCTGCAACTCCACGCCTTCGACACCCCCAATGGCCGCAAGATCAGCGTCGCGCTCGAGGAGATGGGCTTGCCCTACGAGGTGCACATCGTCGACATCGGCAAGGGCGAGCAGTTTGCTGCCGACTTTCTGCGCATCAGCCCGAACAACAAGATCCCCGCCATCGTCGACCCCGACGGGCCTGGCGGCAAGCCGCTGAGCGTGTTCGAGTCGGGCGCCATCCTCATCTACCTTGGTGAGAAGACGGGCCTCTTCTACCCGCGCGACATCGCTGCGCGCGTGGCCGTGCTCGAGTGGTTGATGTTCCAGATGGGCGGCTTCGGGCCCATCCCCGGGCAGGTGCACCACTTCGTGGCACTGCCCGACGAGGCCGATCGCCGCTACGGCCTGGCGCGCTTCATGACCGAGACGCGGCGCCTCTACGGCGTGATGGACCGGCGCCTGGCGACGGTGGAGTTCTTCGCCGGTGAGCTCTCGATTGCCGACTTCGCCATCCTCGGCTGGCTCTGGCGCCATGCGCGCCACCAGATCGACCTGGCCGAGTTCCCCCATGTGCAGCGCTGGTACCAGGCGCTGATGGCTCGCCCCGGCGTCGCCCGTGGCTTCGCGGTGCCACTGCGCCCCGCTTGATGCGCCTGGCATGCCCTAGCAGGTTGTTGAAGAACCGCCAATGAACACGAGTTTCGACATCGCGAGCGAGACCGAATTGGTCATACAGCCCGTCGATCTTTGCAATGACTGGCGAATTGGACTGTCTCGGCTGTATTTGCTCGGTTTGCAGCAGCCATTTCGGCCTCCTCGCCGATCATTGCGCGCACTGCGGGCGCAATTGCGCCAAGGTGCGCAACCGCGTGAGGTTGTAGGCTGCCATGGTCAGGGTCAAAAGCTGGTCGACTTTATCCAGTCCCTGCACCATCACCTGGCGCATCGGACCGATGAGCTTGCCCCAGCCAAAGCACTGCTCGATGCGCTTCCTCTTGCGTTGGCTGACCTCGTAGCCAGGGTGTCGCGTCGTGCGGCCATCGATGGCACTGCCCCCGTTGCGGCTGAGGTTCTGCGCCACATGCGGCGTGACGTTGATCTCGCGGCACGCCTTGACGAAGCCCTTCGTGTCGTACGCCTTGTCCGCGCCCACCGTCACACGCTTGCCCGGGTCTGCGACGTCGGCCAGCATCTGCGCGGCCACGTCGCGCTCGGCCGTACCGTCCGAGGTGCTGGCCTGCACGTTGACCACCAGGCCGTGGCGGTTATCCGTCAGCACATGGCCCAGGTAACTCGGCAGCGCGGGCGCCGCATGGCTCTTGTGGTACAGCCGCGCCTGGGGGTCGGTGGTGGACTGGTGCGTGTCGTTGCTGCGCGGCTCACCGCGCCAGTCCTCGGGCGGTCGACCTTCGTCCGAACCATCCTTGCGCCGCATGCTCTTGTGGCTTGCCCAGGCCTGGATCAAGGTGCCGTCCACGCTGAAGTGCTCGCCCGACAGCAGCCCGCGCTTGTTGGCCATCTCCACCGTCGCGTTGAAGAGTTCGGTGACCGCCTCGTGTTCGATCAACCGGTCGCGGTTCTTACTGAACACCGAGTGGTTCCACACCGTGTCCTCGATGGCCAGGCCGACGAACCAGCGGAACAGCAGGTTGTATTGAATCTGCTCCACCAGTTGCCGCTCGCTGCGCACGCTGTACAGCACTTGCAGCAGCATCGCGCGCATGAGCTTCTCCGGCGCGATGCTCGGGCGTCCGCCCTTGATGTCGGCCTCGTACATGGCAGAGAACTTGATGTCCATCTTGGCCAGTGCGTCGTTGACCCAGGTACGGATCGGGCGCAACGGGTGATTGCCCGGCACGAAGTCCTCCAACTTCACCGTCGTGAACAGGCTCTCGCTGTAGCTGTCAGCACCTCGCATCGGCAACTTCCCCCTCGTCCATCGAGGTCTCCATCCTCGCTTACGCGACGTGCGGCGTCGATCGGTATTTCAACGGCCTGCTAGCAGGCAGGGCGCGCTCATAGAATCGCCGGCCACATGAGTCCCGTGCTTCCACCTGCCCTTCCCATCACCGACAGGCCGATCCGTTTTGCACTGGTCGGCTGCGGCCGCATCAGCGCCAACCACATCGAAGCCCTGCGCCAGCACGCAGGCCGTGCGCAGCTTGTGGCGGTGTGTGATGTCAAGCCGGCCGCGCTGGCCGCGGCGGTGCAAAAAACCGGCGCGGTGGGCTACGAGTCGCTTGACGCGCTGCTGGCCCAAAGCGACGCCGATGTCGTGGTGCTCGCCACGCCTAGCGGCCTGCACCCGCGCCAGGCCATGCAAGCCGCCGCTGCCGGCCGCCATGTGCTCAGCGAAAAGCCCATGGCCACGAAGTTCGACGAAGGCATGAGCATGGTGCGCGCCTGTCGCGACGCCGGCGTCAAGCTCTTCGTCGTCAAGCAAAACCGCCTCAACCCGACGATGCAGCGCTTGAAGGGCGCCATCGAACAAGGCCGCTTCGGCCGCATCGTGATGTGCACGGTGAACGTCTTCTGGACGCGCCCACAAAGCTACTACGACGAAGCACCCTGGCGCGGCCGCTGGGACATGGACGGCGGCGCCTTCCTCAACCAGGCCAGCCACTACGTCGACATGGTCGACTGGCTCATCGGCCCGGTCGACAGCGTGCACGCTTACACCGCCACCCTGGCGCGTGACATCGAAGCCGAAGACACAGGTGTGATGGGCCTGCGTTTGCGCAGCGGCGCGCTGGCGTCGATCAACGTCACCATGCTCACGCATGGCCGCAACTTCGAGGGCTCGATCACGCTACTGGGCGAGCGCGGCACGGTGCGCATCGGCGGCGTGGCCGTCAATGAAATCCAGCATTGGGCCTTCGACGACGTGCGGCCCGAAGACGCGCAAGTGCAAGCCACCAACTACGCCGCGCCCTCGGTCTATGGCCCCGGCCATCCGCTGTACTACGACAACGTCATC
>JANMMH010000599.1:0-1513 GCA_031373055.1 Rubrivivax sp.
GCATCGCCTGCGCTGACCGTGGCGTGACTTCTCAGTGCGTCCTTCTCACCCGCCTCACCAGTTCGGCGCGCGCTTGTCGATGAAGGCCTGCACACCTTCCAGTGCGCCTGCGTCCATCATGTTGCAGGCCATCGTCTGGCCGGCGTCGTCGTAGGCCGCCTGCATGCCCTGCTCAAGCTGGCGGTAGAACAAGGCCTTGCCCATGGCCAGTGCCACCTTGGGTTTGCCGACGATGCGCGCGACCAGGCGCTCAACTTCGGCGTCGAGCTCACTGCTTTCCACCACGCGGTTGACCAGGCCTTTGGCGAGCGCTTCTTCGGCGCTGATGAAGTCGCCCGTCACCAGCATCTCGAAGGCCGCCTTGCGCCCCAGGTTGCGGCTGAGCGCCACGCTCGGCGTGCTGCAAAAGAGGCCCAGGTTGACGCCGCTCACCGCAAAGCGCGCGTCGCGCACGGCCACGGCCAGGTCGCATTGCGCGACGAGCTGGCAACCTGCCGCCGTGGCCACGCCCTGCACCTTGGCGATGACGGGCAGCGGCAGCTGCTGGATCGCCATCATCATGCGGCCGCATTGGGCGAAGAGCCTTTCGTAGTAGCTCTGCGAAGGTGCGGCGCGCATCTCTTTGAGGTCGTGCCCGGCACAAAAGGCCTTGCCAGCGCCGGTGATCACGACCACGCGCGCCGTGTCGTCGGCGGCCACGCGATCGAGTGCGGCTTGCATCGCATCGAGCATGGCCTCGCTGAGTGCATTGAAGGCTTGTGGCCGGTTCAAGGTGAGCGTGACGACACCCCGCGGGTCGATCTCGTACAGCACCAAATCTTCGACGTTCACGCTGGCTCCTATTCGATGGCAGCGGCCGAGCGGGCGCGCTCGCGCAGCTGAAACTTCTGCACTTTGCCGGTGCTGGTTTTGGGGATGATCTCGAAGCGGATCTCGCGCGGCAACTTATAGCCGGCCAGCAGCCCGCGGCAGTGCGCCACGAGTTCTTCAGCGCTGACGCTGGCGCCGGGCTTGAGCTCGACAAAGGCCAGTGGCGTTTCGCCCCACTTCACGTCGGGGCGCGCCACCACCGCGCACACCAGCACGGCAGGGTGGCGGTACAGGGCGTCTTCAACCTCGATGCTGCTGATGTTTTCGCCACCGCTGATGATCACGTCCTTGCTGCGGTCTTTGATCTTCACGTAGCGGTCGCCCTCCAGCACCGCCAAGTCACCGGTGTGGAACCAGCCACCGGCGAAGGCTTTGGCGCTGGCGCTCGGGTTCTTCAGATAGCCCTTCATCACGATGTTGCCGCGGAACATGATCTCGCCCATGGTCTGGCCATCGGCGCTCACCGCTTGCATGGTTTGTGGGTCGAGCACGCACATGCCTTCTTGCAGCATGGTGCGCACGCCCTGGCGGCCGTTCAGCCGCGTTTGCTCGGCCACAGTTTGCGCTGCCCAGGCCTCGCGCTTGACGGCTACGCTGGCCGGCCCGTAGACCTCTGTCAGGCCATAGACGTGGGTGATCTCGA
>JANMMH010000609.1:0-6179 GCA_031373055.1 Rubrivivax sp.
GAGCAGCATGGCGATGTCTTCAGCCCGTCGCGCGGGGCGGCCTGGCGTCGGCGACGTGCGCGCGTTGATGGTGTCCCAGCTCTCCAACTCGTGCGCAGGCGACAGCGGCAAGGCGATGCATGGCAGGCCCGCCGGCACCGCGCCTCGCTGCTGCGCCCAAGTGTCGAGCTTGCCCACGAAGAGCAGACTGGCCTCGCTGTGCTCCAGCACGAAGCGCACATTGGCGGCACTCTCGGTCGGGAAGATGGCCACCGTGGTGTGCCCGGCCATCCAGATAGCCAGCTCGGCCATGATGAAGTGGGCGCTGTTCTTGGCCAGCATGGCGATGCGCGAGCCCGGCGCGAAGTTCAGGCTGTGCAGATGCGTAGCCATGCGCCGCGACTCAATCAGCATCTGGCCCCAGGTGATGTCGACCACCTCACCGCCGCCGACGGGTTGCGTGAGGAAGACCTGATCGGGGTGAGCGGCGACCTGGTCGTAGACATGGTCCAGGATCAAGCGCGCTGGCGTTGCGGTCGGCATGGTGGGGCTCCGGTCGAATGGCGAAGAGTGTGCGCTAGGCATGTCATCGCCAAGCTCGGGGCAAGCACTACCCGTCACACTCGCCCACCTACCGTCGGCAGGCCCCAAGGAAACGCCATGACCCTCAGCAGCAACCCCCATGTCGCCACGAGTCTGGCGCGCTGGCATCACATGATTGCCAGCGGCGACCTGCGCGAGCTGCACCACCTGGTGCACGCCGACGCCTGCTTTCGCTCACCCATGGCCTTCAAGCCGTATGTGAGTGCCGAGGCCGTGGTGTTGATCCTACGCACGGTGTCGGGCGTGTTCCAGAACTTCCACTACCACCGGGAGTTAGCAAGCGCCGACGGCTTGAACATCGTGCTGGAGTTCAGCGCTGAGGTCGGCGGCAAGCAGCTCAAAGGTGTCGACCTCATTCGTTTCAACGCGCAGGGCTTGATTTGCGAGTTTGAAGTGATGGTGCGCCCGATGAGCGGCTTGATGGCGCTTGGTGAGGAGATGGGGCGGCGCGTGGGGGCGGTGTTGCCGGGGTTCAAGGCGGCGGTGGGTTGATTCGCGCTGATTGTCGAAAACCGTTGGGGCCGTACCGCACGTGCTGGCAAGGGCGTTGGGTATGGGGTTGCGCTCATGTCCCCCGAAGCCGGCCTGAACGGCCGCTTTCTCCTCCTTTACTTCGCTCCACCCCATACCCAACGCCCTCGCCAGCCGGCACCATCGCCGGCGCGCGAGCACTCAAGACACGGCGCCCGCCTCACTGACGATCCGAGTGCTGTGGCGGGTCGCTGTGTGGAGCGAAGTAAAGGAGGAGGGTCGGGTATTTCCCGGCCCGGGGGACATGAGCGGAACACAGCGAGCCGCCACAGTGCTCGCGCCACTGGCCATGAACCGTTGATTGCGTGTTGAGAGCGCAACCAGCGCAATCACCAGATCGCGTTGTCGTCTCTCGGAGCGGTATAAACCGCTTTGAGATCGTCCACAGCCTGTTGCGCCAGCTTGATGCGAGACACCTCGGGCCCGCCACCGTGCAGCGCCATGCTGGTGATGAACTCCCCGCCGCGCTCACCGTGCAAGGCCAGGGGCTTCTGATTGGCAGCGTCCCAAGCCAACGCGCCGCCACGCAGCACGTCGCCGGTGGAGGTCAGGGGCCGCAGCACGTCGAATGACTAACGTTTGTCGGGAACGGCGAGTGCGAGCACACCATCAGGCTTGAGCACGCGCTGGCAGTCCTTTAGAAAACCCAGCATGTCGGTGGTGTGCTCGATGACGTGTGAGGCCACGATGTAGTCGTAGTGAGCGGGCTTGCCCACGGCGTCGAAGACCGACGCGCCGGTGGAGACATGGTCCACCACTTCGATGCGCGAGACGTCGACGCCGGGCGCGTTGGCGTATTTCGCCGCCAGGTCTTCGCGCGTGGCGTGGTCCAGGGTTTCGACGCGGTAGCCCTGGGATTTGGGCACGAGCGGGTTGAAGCCGGGGCCTATCACCAGGCCCACGCCTTGGGTGTTGATCAGGCTCAGCAGCAGGTCACGTCGATCCAGTGTGTTCATGGTGTGCGCGTCGCGCTCGATAGAAAGTCTTCCAGCCCTAAGCGCACAGCCCGCGCAATGCGTGCGCGAAACACTGGGTCGAGAAGTTGCGCTTCTTCGGCCGGGTTGGACATGAAGGCTTGTTCCACCAGCACCGCAGGCGCCCAGGTCACCAGGCGCGTGGGCGCGTAGTTGAAGTTGCCGACGCGGCCGAAGTCGCTCAAGCCGGTTTCTTCGAGCATGCGGCGCTGCACCGTCACGGCCAGGTCGCGGCCATGGGCGTGTTTGTAGAACATCGAAGCGCCGGCGGCGCGCAGGTAGCCGTTCCCCGTGTCGGTGCTGTTGGCGTGCACGCTCACGAAGAGCGCGGCGCCCGAGTCGGTGACGCGGCGCGCGCGTTCGCGCACGGTGGGGTTGTCGTCACCTTCACGCACCACCACCACGCGCGCGCCCACGCTTTCCAGCTCGGCCTTCAAGGCTTCCACGGTCCAGCGGTTGATGTCTTTTTCAGGCACGCGCGTGGCGCCCACGGCGCCGAGGTTGGCGCTGCTGCCGTGGCCGGGCTCGAGTGCAATCAACATGCCGGTTAGCACCGAGGGCGTGCTGCCGGCCTTGGGCGCTGCGCGCACATGGACGCGCAGTGCGCCGCCTTCGCGGTCAACGCGCCAACCCCAGAGCCGGCCGCTGTGGGTGCTGATGCTGACGCGCACACGGCCGTTGGCGAGCTGCTCGACGCTCACATCGCGCACGACCTTGGCGGTCGCGCGGTGGGTGATCCAGGTGTTGGCGTGGTGGCTGCCGTAGAGATCGAGCTCCAGGTGTTGGCGGCCGTCCGGTGCGGCCACGGCACGCAGTGCGTAGGGCAGGGATGCCGGCCAGGCCAGGCTGAGGCTGTCGCCTTCTGCGCCGCCCGCGACGGACGCCGAGGTGACGACGCCGGCTGGTGGCCGCGTGCCGGCAGCTGCTGCGACAACCGACTCGATGGCGACCCAGGCGTCGGTGTCGGGCGCGAGTGCCACGCGGTAGAAGCCGCCGTTCTGGCCCGTTGCGCGCAGCATCACGCCGGGTGGCAGCTCGGTGAGGTTGGGGCCGCCCAGGCGCACGTCGTGCACGCCGTGGGTGAGGTTGGCGCCTTCGCTGCCGGTGGTGAAGAGGTGGCGGCTGCGGCTATGCCAAAGCCCCGCTGGGCCGGGCGTGGCGGCGAGCAAGATGCGCGGACCCGACCAGCGCACGCCGCGTGGCACGCTAACGCGCAACTGGACGGGTTCCGCAGTGATGTCCACCTGGCCCTTGAAGAAAAGCCGCCCGCTGTATTGGCCGGGCTTGTGTTCGTCGAGAAGTTGCCAGGCTTGTCCCGGCAACTTGGCTTCGGCGCGCTGGCCCGCAGTCGCCTTGAATGAGACCTCCACGGCTTCGTGTTCGCTGACCACACGCGTGGCTTGCGGCAACACCGATTTCTCGTCGATGACCAAGCGGTCTGTGGGCAAGGGCTGCGGTAACGGCGGTGGCGCGACACGTTCGACGTCGATGCGGGTGCGACTCACTTCGCCCTGCGCCGAGGTGGCTTCAATCTCGATGACGTTCATGCCGAGTGTTAGCGGCACGCGGTCGCGCACGAAGACGCCCGTGCTGTAGACGGGCACCGCCTCGCCGCCGATGCGCACCACGCTGCCCACACTGGTGCGGCCAAGCACGTTGACGAAGGCGCGTGGCGTCGTGCTGCTCGCGGTCTCAGGCGACAGGATGCTCAGGCTCTGCGCCCAGGCACCACCCAGTGCTGAGAGTGCCAGCGCGAAGGCGAAGACAGCGAAGAGCGCCCGGCGCATCAGCCCGGTGCCCGCATCAAGGTGCTCTTGCCGAAGAGGCTCTCGATCAGGTCCACCGCCAACTCGGCGGTTTTGTTGCGCACATCCAGCGCCGGGTTGAGTTCCATCACGTCGAGCGAGGCCAGGCGCCCGGTGTCGGCAATCATCTCCATGCACAGCTGCGCTTCACGGTAACTCGGGCCGCCGGGCACGGTGGTGCCCACGCCTGGCGCGATGTCGGGGTCGAGAAAGTCGACGTCAAAACTCACGTGCAGATGGGTGTTAGCGTCCAGCGTGGCCAGCGCCAGCTCCATGGTGTGGCGCATGCCCATTTCGTCGATGTAGCGCATATCGAAGACCTCCAGGCCGACTTCATGCACGAGGCGTTTTTCGCCTTGGTCGACGCTGCGGATGCCGATCTGGCGCAGGCTCTTGGCGTGCAGTGCGGGCACCGTGCCGCCGATCTCGATCAGCGCCTGTGGCCCATGCCCGCACAAGCAGGCCACGGGCATGCCGTGGAGGTTGCCGCTGGGGGTCAGCACGCTGGTATTGAAGTCGGCGTGTGCGTCCAGCCACAGCACGCGCAGCTTCTTGCCCGCCTCGCGGCAGTGGCGCGCCACGGCGCTGATGCTGCCGATGCCCAGGCAGTGGTCTCCACCCAGCAAGATGGGCAAGCGTGCGAGTTGCAGCTCGGCGTAGACGGCCGCGTGCACCGCCTGGTTCCAGGCCACCACTTCGGCGAGATGGCGGTAGCCGTCCACCGGCGGCAGCCATGGGTTGGCCGGGCCGCTGAGGTTGCCGCGGTCCAGCACTTCCAGGCCATGGGCTTGCAGCGTGGGAATGATGTTGGCCACGCGCAGGGCCTCGGGGCCCATGCTCGCGCCGCGCGCGCCGGCACCGATGTCGGTGGGCGCGCCGATGAGGCTGATGTTTCGGTTCATGGCGCGGGATTGTGCAGGCCTTGCGGCCGAGCTTTCTGCGGACTTGCGGGGCTTGCGCTGGACAAAGCTGCGAGCATTCACGGCCGACACCACCACTGAAGCACCCATGTCCCCATCTGTCTGGAACGATGCCATCGCCTTCGCCAATGCGCATGAAGTCAACTGGCCGCGCGACCCGTTTGCTTCTCCGCTGCCAAGTCAAGTCCCGTTCGGTGTGCACCACGCCGACCTAGCGCCCTACAACCGGCTGCGTGGCCCCGTGCATGCGCGTGGTGGCGTCAGCGGTGTCGTCCTGCAGCGTGGCCGCGAAGTGGCCGCCTGGGGTGAGCCCGATCGCGCCGACTTGACCTTCAGCGTGGCCAAAACGTACCTCGGCCTGCTCGCCGGCGTGGCGCACGCTCGCGGCCTGCTGCCTGATGTGGACGAGCCCGTGGTGGCGCGGCTGCCGGGCATCGGGTTTGATTCACCGCATAACGCCCAAGTGACGTGGCGTCATCTGTTCGAGCAAACCAGCGAGTGGGAAGGCAGCTGCTTTGGCCTGCCCGACACGGTAGACCGCTGGCGCAAGGTCTCGCACGACCCGCGGCCTGCGGGCGGGCCCAAGGGTGGCGCGCGGCCGCTGCACCAGCCTGGCAGCTACTGGGAGTACAACGATGTGCGCATCAACCAGCTGTCGCTGGCGCTGCTGCACCTGTTTGGGCGGCCGTTGCCCGAGGTTTTTCGTGACGCCGTCATGCAGCCGCTGGGCGCCAGTGACGGTTGGCGTTGGCTGCACTATGACGATGCGTGGGCCGAGATCGGCGGTGTGCGTATGCCCTCGGTGCCCGGCGGCACGCATTGGGGTGCGGGCGTGTCTATCAGCGCACGTGACCAGGCGTTGGTGGGCCAGCTGCTGCTGAACGACGGCAATGCGGGTGGCCAGCAAGTCATCCCCGCGCACTGGGTGCAGGCTATGCGCCAGCCCTGTTCGCTGGCGCCGTTTTACGGCTGGCTGATGTGGCTGAACCCGGACGGCCACAACTTCCCCGGCGCGTCGGCTGCGGCGAGCTTCATGGTCGGCGCGGGTGGGCACTACATCTGGATCGAGCCTGAGTTCGACGCCTTGGTGGTGGTGCGCTGGCTTGACAGCGACGCCGCCGCAGGATTCATGCAGCGCGCCCGCGGTGCGTTGCGCGGCTGAGCGGCTCCGCGCGCCCCGCCTACTCTTCGGCGAACTTGCCCGTTTCCGTCTCCGGCGCGTCAAACCCGTAGTGGTCGGCCAGCATCTGCCAGGCCTCTTCGGCGGTCTCCACGAAGCGAAAGAGGTGCAGGTCGGCCGCGCCGATCATGCCGGTGTCGACGAGGTGCTGGAAGTCGAGCAGCTTCTCCCAGAAGGCGCGGCCGAA
>JANMMH010000629.1:0-7100 GCA_031373055.1 Rubrivivax sp.
GCGTCATGCGCCCGCCGTCGACAACGACGATCTCGCCCGTCATGTAGCTCGCCGCGTCGCTGAGCAAGAAGGCCACCACGTCGGCGATCTCTCCCGGTTCACCCAAACGCTTCATCGGCGTGCGGCTCATGATGCGTGCGCTTGCCTCGTCGCTGGTGAGCACCGCGCTGCGCGCAAGTTCGGTGCCGATCGTGCCGGGTGCGACGGCATTGACACGTACGCCCTTGTCGGCGAACGAGAGCGCCATCACGCGCGTGAGCTGGTTGATGGCGCCTTTGCTGGCGTTGTAGCTGGCGATGCTGGGGATCGCCAACGTGCCGTTGACCGAGCTCATGTTGACGATGGCGCCGCGCCCGGCCGCCACCATCACCCGCGCCACGGCCTGGCCGACGAGGAAGCTGCCTTTTAGGTTGACGTCGATGACCGCGTCCCAGTCGGCCTCTAGGATGTCCAGAAACTCGGCGGCTTTGAAGATACCGGCGTTGTTGACGAGACCGTCGACGGTGCCGAATGCGTGCATGGTCGACGTTAGCGCGGCGTCGACTTCGGCCTTGCTGGAGACGTCGCAGTGCAGGTAGATGGCGCGGCCACCGCCGTCCACCAGCTCGGCGGCCAGCGCCTGGCCGCGCGCGTCGGCCATGTCCCACAGCGCAACCGCGGCGCCGTCGGCGACGAGCTTGCGCGCGCAGGCCTCGCCGATACCTTGTGCGCCGCCGGTGATGACCACCGTGCGCCCGGCCATGCCCCAACTGATGTGTTCGCCCATGTCGATTCCTTTCAGCGATCCAGCCAGATCGCCATACCTTGTGCGTTGAGTTCCAGGTCCATCGCCAGCAGCTGGGTGATGGCCCGGGCACCGAGTGTGCAGCCATGCGCGGCCAGGCTGGCACTGAAGATTTCCAACTGCCCGCGCTTCAGCGCTTCGTGGCGGTTCGCCGCGCGGCGCAGGGGCCGCGCCATGCGCACCATCTCGTCCAGCAAACTGAGCAGCAAGCGCCCCAGCCGCGGCACGTCCGTCACACGCGAATAATGCGTGAGATACATGCACAGTGGCTCGCTCGCCAGCAGGCGCTCGATCGACGCCACCAGGCGTTCGGGCTCGAAGTGGATGGGCGTGGAGGTGGGCACGATCCATGGCCCGGCGGCGGTGTCGAACTCGCGGTAGCTCAGGCCAAAGGTGTCGCCGGTGAACCAGCCGCGCGAGGCTTGGTCCCAAATGCAATGGTGGTGTTTGGCGTGGCCGGGCGTGTCGTGAAACAGCAGCGGGCGGCCAGCGAGCTCAATCACCAAGCCGTCGTGGGTGGTCACCACGCGCGACGCGTCCACCGGCACGAGCGTGCCGTACAAGCGCGCCATCTCGTCGCTGCCGTACACGCCCGTGGCACTGCCGAAGAGATGCGCTGGGTCGATCATGTGGCGCGCGCCGCGTGGGTGCACCAGCAGTTGGGCATGTGGCAGTTGCTGCATCAAGAGGCCGGCGCCACCGGCGTGGTCCAGGTGCACATGCGTGGGGATCACGTAGTCCACCGCCTCAGCGCCCAGGCCGCAAGCGGCCAGCGCCTGCATCAAGCGCGGCACAGCGTCGTTGGGGCCGGTGTCGATAAAGGCGGCGCGGCCTTCATGCACGATCAGGTACGCAGCGTCGAACTGCGGCCGCTGGAACCCGGTGTCGACGGCGTAGATGCCGTGCGACAGCGGCTGCACGAAGCGCGGCAGCAGGCTTGCTGCCGTCATGCCCCGTAGCTCAGCTTGACTCAGGAATTCCCCAGCACCACCCACAGCCGCGCGACTTCGGCGGCGCCGTCGGTGCCCGTCACGCTGCGCAGGGTTTGCGTGGCCTTGGCCTTGAACTTGGCCGACTGCTGCTGGGCCATGCCCAGGCGCAACTTGGCGTCTTCGGGGCGCTTCAAGCCGCCCTTCTTGATGCCGGCTTCGATCATCTCGATGCCTTTGTCGACCTCGCCCATCGAGACGAATTGAAAGCCTACCTTGACCAGCGCCTCGCCGTCTTTTTCGTTGGCGGCTTCGCTGGCGTGGTTGGCGATCGCCGCCTTGGCCTCGGATTCCTTTTTCACCGCCAGGTCGCGCAGGCGCTTGTGCCGCTCGGCCTCGGCGCCTTCACCCAGAGCCTTGCTGGCAAAGCCTTTGTCGACGATCTTGCGGCCTTCGGTGGGCAGCCCGGCTTGCAGGGCGAGCTGGGCCATTTCCATGTAGTCGTCGGTCTTCGTCAGCACGCCTGCGGCGAGCTTGAGTCGCAACACGTCGAGCGCAAAGCGGTCGCCGAAGCCGGTCTTGCGCGGCAAGCGGCCGAGGTAAGCGTTCCAGTAGTCCTTCTTCGGGTAATAGGCCAGCAGCTTCTCCAGCGTGAGCACGTAGCTGTTGGTATTGCCCAGGCGCTGCTGCGCGTCGGCCAGTCGCAGCAGGTCCCCTTCTTCAGGGCGACGGCCACCTTGTTCGGCGGACGACACGGCCGCGCCTGCGTCTTTGGCGATGGCGCTGTAGTCGCCGCTGGCCGACTGCAAATAGCTTTGCAGTTGCCTGATGCCGCCGCCGGTGTTGCCGGCCTGAATGGCCTTTTGCAGCCACTCGTTGGCCTTGGCGTTGTTGCGCTGCTGGGCATAGGCCGAGGCCAGCTGCTCGGCGACCTGGCCTTGCTCAGCACCACCGCTCTTGCCATAGATGGATTCCAGCGCCTGGATCGCCGAGGCGCTGTCACCCGCTCGTTGTGCCGCAGCGGCCTTCATGCGATCGATGGTGAGCTGCTCGGCGCCGGTGCGGCCACCCACGGCTTCGGCCTCGCGCACCTTGGCCAGCGCTTCCTTGGCCTTGCCGGCGCGCAAGAGCTCGCTGGCCTGCTGCAGCGGCCTGCCAACTTCAGGGCGCACACCTTGGGCGTTAGCAGCGGGCAACCAGGCACCGGCCAATACGGTCACGAGCACGGGGGCGAGCAGGGCGCGGACGATCTTCATGGGCAACATCCGATAGACAGAAAAAACGAGGCTGAAAAAGGAACGGGGACCGTGCGCGGTGCGCCCGATCCCCGGGAGCAGAAAGGGGTCAGAGGAATTGTTCGTTACCGACGATACCGATCTTGGTCACACCCAGCCGCTGCGCCGTGGCCATGATCATCGCCACGTGTTTGTAGGTGACGAGCTTGTTCGGGCGCAGGTGAACCTCGGACTGGTCGGGCATGGCGGCAATGGCCGCCAGACGTGTTTCCACCGCTCCGCGGTCGCCCGCAGGAATGGTCTCGCCGTTCCAGCTGATGGTGCCGTCAAAGTCGACGTCGATACGCACGATGTCCGGCGGCTTGGTCGGCGGCGTGGTGTTCGGCGTGGGCATGTTCATCTTGACCGCATGCGTCTGGATCGGGATCGTGATGATGAACATAATGAGCAGGACCAGCATCACGTCGATCAAGGGCGTGGTGTTGATGTCCACCATCACTTCGCCGTCGGGGTCGTCGCTGGCAGTGCCGACATTCATTCCCATGGTGTTCTCGCTGTCCCTACTTCAGCCGCGCGCCACCACCGGCCGGCGGCTCGGTGATGAAGCCAACTTTGAAAATGCCCGCGCGCTGGCAAGCCACCACCACGCGGCCCACGGCCTCGTAGCGCACTTCAGAGTCACCACGGATGTGCACTTCAGGCTGCGGCTCTTTCACCGACTCGACCTTCAGCCGCCGAACCAAGGTCTCGATGTCGGGCAAGCGCTCGATGCCCCAGTGCATTTCACCGTCGCGGTTGACCGCGATGACGATGTTCTCGGGCTTGGTCTGCGTGGGCAGGTTGCGCTCCTTGGGCAGCTCAAGTTTGATCGTCTGCGTCACCACCGGAATGGTGATGAGGAAGATGATCAAGAGCACCAGCATCACGTCCACCAGCGGGGTGGTGTTGATGCTGTTGTTGAGCTGCTCCTCGCCGTCTTCCGACGCCGGGCCTACGTTCATCGACATGGTGGGCTCAGCGCTTGCCAGCGATCAGCACGTTGTGCAGGTCACCGGCGAAGGCGCGCGTGGCGTCCATCACCGACTTGTTGCGACGCACCAGCCAGTTGTAGCCCATCACCGCAGGCACGGCCACGGCCAGGCCGATGGCCGTCATGATGAGCGACTCACCCACCGGGCCGGCCACCTTGTCGATCGATGCCTGGCCGCTGATGCCGATCTTCACCAGCGCGTTATAGATGCCCCACACCGTGCCGAAGAGGCCGACGAACGGTGCCGTGGAGCCCACGGTGGCGAGCACGGCCATGCCGTCTTGCAGGCGGTTCTGGATGCTGCCCACCGAGCGGTCGACCGACATGCTGATCCACGTGTGTTTGTCGATGGTCTCCACCATCGTGCCTTCGTGGTGGTCACTGGCCTTGATGCCTTGTTCGGCGATGTAGCGGAAGGCCGAGCCTTCTTCCAGCCCACCCACGCCGGCCTTGACCGAGCTGGCCTTCCAGAAGGTGTCGGCCGAGGACTTGGCGCTCTTGAGCATCTGGCGCTGCTCATAGAGCTTGGTGAAGATGACGTACCAGCTCGCCATCGACATAATGGTCATGATGACCAGCGTGCTCTTGGCCACGATGTCACCTTGCGCCCACAGGGCCTTCAGGCCGTAGGGGTTGTCGACCGACTCTTCGGTGATGACGCCAGCCGCAGCCGCCGCAGCGGGCGGCGTCGCAGCCGGTGCCGCAGCAGCCGGCGGCGCCGAGGCCGCTTGCGCCAAGGCCACCAAAGGCAGGCTCATCGACAAGGTGAATGCGGCCAGCAGCGAGGCCGCCCACTTGGTGGCGAGCTTGGGTGCGCGCAGGGTGTTCAGAATCGACATGGTTTCTCCAACAGGGGCGGGGATGCGCGGCGTGTTGTGGACGGCGCCGCGCCAAAAAAAGTGGCGGGATCAGTCCGTGATCTTCCAGACGTACGTGACACGCGAGGTCAGCTTTTCGGGCTTGCCATCGAGCGTGCCGGGCCGGCCTTTGCAGGCGGTGACGGCTTCGAGCGTCAGGCGGTCCAGCATCTTGTGTTCACGCGTGGGGCCGGCTGACTTTTCCACGGTGGCGTTGGTGATGGCGCCATTCGTCTCCATCGTGTAGACCACGGTGACCGCACCCTGTGCTTCAGCGCGGCGCGCAGCGGCGTTGTACTCGGGCTTGTCGCAAACGTTGAAATCGAGCTTGGGCTCCGTGCGCACCGGTGCTGCCACAGGCGCGGGCGGCGCCACCACAGCCTGCGGCGCCGGCGGCGCCACCACAAAGGGTGCCGGCGGTGGCGCCACCGTCGTGGTGGTGATGGTCGGCGCCGGGGTCGAAGGCGCGTTGACGTTGACCTCGGGCGGCGGCACGAACGAAGGCGGCGGCGGCGCGAATTTCGGCGGCGGCGGCAGGTTCTCGGGCGGCGGCGGCGGCGGCGGTTTCACCTCCTCGATGATCTTCGTTTCCAGCGGCGACTTGATCACCTCGACGATCTGCTGCGCCAGGCCGTTGAGGATGGCCCAGCCCAGTAGGAGATGGAGGCCCAGCACCACACCGATGCCGAAGGCGTGCTTGCCAGGGTTGCGTTGCTGCTCGGCGAAATCCACTCGGAGACCTCCAGACGTCCGCGTGATTCAAGCTCGCGGCGCTGCCAAAAAACGTATCGGGAAAGACGACCTTATGGGCCGAAATCGCGGCCGGGTTCGGCCGCAGACGGCGGCACTATAGCCGCAAAGGTCCGGGCCTCTGCCCTGGGCATCACCCTAACCAGCGGGGGCGGGCGAACCCTGAAATTTCACGTCGTTACCAAGCAAAATGAACATCTTCAGGGGCTTGCGGCCTGCGACCATGCCAAGGTGGCAAGGGTCGACGTCGTGTCCCGCAGCGAGTGAGGAAAAGCCAAATGCCATCCGGAAAAATTCTTGTCGCCCAAGGGGGCGGGCCCACCGCCGTGATCAACCAATCGCTCGCCGGCGTGGTGCTGGAAGCGCGCCGGTTTCAGGGCATTACCCATATTTACGGCGCGCGCCACGGCGTGCGCGGCATCGTGAATGAGGACTTTGTCGACCTCACACAAGAGACCGTGCAGCAGCTGCAAGCCGTGGCCGCGACACCCGCCTCGGCGCTGGGCTCCACGCGTGACAAGCCCGACCTGAAGTACTGCCAAGAGATCTTCACGGTGCTGCGCGCGCATGCCATCGAGCAGTTTTTCTACATCGGCGGCAACGACTCCAGCGACACCGTGCGCATCCTCAGCGAAGAAGCGGCCAAGGTCGGCTACCCGCTGCGCTGCATGCACATTCCCAAGACCATCGACAACGATCTCGTGGGCAACGACCACACGCCAGGCTTCCCCTCGGCGGCGCGTTTTGTGGTGCAGGCCTTCGCGGGTGCCAATCTCGACAACGCGGCGCTGCCTGGCGTTTATGTCGGCGTGGTGATGGGGCGGCATGCCGGCTTCCTGACCGCCGCCGCGGCACTGGCGCGCAAGTACGCGGACGACGGCCCGCACCTCATCTACGTGCCCGAACGCGTCTTCGACATCGAGCGATTCCTTGCCGACGTGAAGGAAGCCTACGCACGCTTTGGCCGCTGCATCATCGCTGTCAGTGAAGGCATTCACGACGCGAGCGGCGCGGCCATCATCACCAAGCTGTCGGCTAACGTTGAAAAGGATGCGCATGGCAACGTGCAGTTGTCAGGCACCGGCGCACTGGCCGATTTGCTGTGCGAGGAGATCAAAGCCAAGCTCGGCATCAAGCGCGTGCGCGGCGACACCTTCGGCTACTTGCAGCGCAGCTTTCTCGGCTGCGTGAGCGACGTGGACCAGCGCGAAGCGCGCGAGGTCGGCGAGCGCGCCGTGCAGTTCGCGATGCGCGGCGCCCTCAGCGGCTCAGTGGCGATCCAGCGTGTGGGCGACTACGCGGTGGACTACCGGCTGCTGCCACTTGAGGCGGTGGCCGGCAAAACGCGCACGATGGAAGACGCTTTGCTCAGCGCCGCCGGCAACGATGTCACCGACGCCTTCAAGAACTACCTGCGCCAGCTGCTAGGCGCCGGCATGCCCGTGGCCACGCGTTTGCGCGGCGAGCGCGTGGCGCGCGTGCTCAAGCCCTGACGCGGCGTGTGCGCGCCATCGC
>JANMMH010000633.1:0-2418 GCA_031373055.1 Rubrivivax sp.
GAGCAGCAGCGTCCAGTTATCGATGAAGAACTTCAAGGGGATGGCGGCCGCGCGGAAGGCGGCCCGGGTGCGTGAGAGGGGGCCGATTATAGAATTCCCGCCTATGCACAAACTTGTCCTGATCCGCCACGGGGAGTCGACTTGGAACCTCGAAAACCGCTTCACCGGTTGGACCGACGTTCCCCTTACCGCCACCGGCGTCGAGCAAGCAAGACAAGCCGGGTGCCTGCTGCGTGAGGCCGATTTCGAGTTCGACATCGCCTACACCTCCGTGCTTCAGCGCGCCATCTGGACGCTGTGGCACACGCTCGATGAGATGCAGCGCACGTGGCTGCCCGTCGTCAACGACTGGCGCCTGAACGAACGCCACTACGGTGCCTTGCAAGGCCTGAACAAGGCCGAGACCGCGCGCAAATTTGGCGACGAGCAGGTGCTGATCTGGCGCCGCAGCTACGACACGCCGCCGCCGGTGCTGCACGCGGCCGACCCACGCTGTGAACGCGCTGATTTGCGCTACGCCAAGCTGCTACCCGCCCAGGTGCCGTTGACCGAATGCTTGAAAGACACCGTCGAGCGCGTGCTGCCGTTCTGGCACGGCGTCATTGCGCCCGCGTTACAAAGCGGCCAGCGCATCGTCATCGCCGCGCACGGCAATTCCATTCGCGCCTTGGTGAAGTACCTCGACGGCATTGCCGACGACGACATCGTGGGCGTGAACATCCCCAACGGCATCCCGCTCGTGTATGAGCTGGATGCGCAGCTCAAGCCGATCAAGAGTGGCTACCTGGGTGACGCTGCTGCGGCTGCCAAGGCGGCTGCGGCGGTGGCGGCGCAAGGCAAGGCCTGAGGGCGTATTGGGGGAACGACCGACGCTTGCGCTCGATCGGTCGGTCGAAGACCCTGGGCCCGTTCCGTGCGAGCTGGCGAGGCCGCTGGGTATGGGGTTGCGCTCATGTCCTCCGGCCGGGGGTACCCGGCCTCCCCCTTTACTTCGCTCCACCCCATACCCAACGCCCTCGCCAGCCGTCACCAGTGCGTCGTCCTAACAGGTCCGAGCGCCGAGGTGGTGGTCTGAGCGACGGGGAGGGTCACCGGGTGGAGCGAAGTAAAGGAGGAGGGTCGGGTATTTCCCGGCCCGGGGGGCATGAGCGGAACCCGGTGATCCTCTCCGGCGCTCGCGCGCTAGTCGGCTCTAGCGAAGTTGGCTGTCTTGCTTCGACAAGCTAAACCGACCGATGCGCTGACAGCACAGCGTCAATCTGCTGGCGCAAGGCCTCGGCCAGCGCACGGCGGTCGATGGCAGCACTGGCCTGCGGCGGCAGCACGGTCACATGCACACTCAGCTGCTGGCCGCGTGCCAGCCACCAGAGGCTCTGCGTGAGCGTCGTCTCGCCGATGTAGGCCGCCGAGGCGCTGAAGGCACTGCCGGCGTCGGCGAAGCGCAGCACCACGGGCTGCACCTGAACTTCACTGCTGATGGCCGCTTGCAGCAGATTGGCGTGAAAGGGCAGGAGCTCGGGGCCGGCGCCGGTGGTGCCTTCGGGGAACACCGCCACGGTGTGGCCTTCGCGCAGCGCGTCGGCGACCTGGTGCACCACGCGCATGGCATCGCGACGGCGCGCGCGTTCGATGTAGAGCGTCTGCGCTGAATCAACGAGATGACGCACTACCGGCCACTGCTTGACGTCGGCCTTGGAGACAAATCGCGCCTCGGGGCAGACCGCGTGCACGGCCATGATGTCCAGCCACGAAACGTGGTTGATGACGATGAGCTTGGGGCCGGGCTCGAAGCTGCCCTGCACATGCAACTCCATGCCGAGATGGCGCAGCATGCCTTGGCTCCACCACTGGATGCGGGCGCGCCGCTCGGGCAGGGGCAGCGCCGGGAAACGCCACAAAACGATGGCCACGCCGTGCAAGCCGTGCGCCACGGCGCGCACGAGCCGCAGGCCGGCGCGCAGTGAGCGCTTCACACTCAGGCGCTTGTGGCGCGGGCGGCTTCGTGCGCCACCGTGCCGGCCACCAGCGTCAAACGCACGCGGCCGGGCAAGCACATGCCAGTGTGCGAAAACGCGAACGGCGTGTGGCGGCCCTGGCTCACCAGCTCGCCGCCGTGCACGGCCCATTCATGCAGCGGGTCGAAGATGCACAGGTCGGCCACACCGCCTTCGACCAGGCGCCCCGCACTCGCAGCCAGCGAGCCCAGTGATTCACCGAGCACACGCACAGGGTCGCTGGTGATGCGCGCCAGCGTGGTGGCCAGCGGCAACTTGCTGTCCGTGCCCCAGCGCAAGGCCAGGCTCAGCAGCAGCTCGAGCCCGGTGGCGCCGGGCTCGGCTTCGGCGAAAGGCAGGTTCTTCATATCCTCGGCCACCGGGTTGTGGTCGGAGACCAGGGCGTCGATGGTGCCGTCGGCAA